>NZ_VWWG01000009.1:0-104022 GCF_011753085.1 Burkholderia sp. Tr-862 | reverse complement strand
TGCGTGAGGGGTTCGGGGGGTGCATGGTGAGCGCGCGCGGATTGAGGGCAGCTACATGTTGTGGTTGCACGCGTGCACACCCTAATCGTTTTGTACTGAGGCCGGCCGCGCTGGAGCGCGTCGCCGCGCACGGCCTCGCCTGGGATCTGCGCGTGCCGTTCTGGCATCTCCGCGACGCGGCGGCGCTGCTGGCCGATGCGCCCGGTATCGACGTCGTGCTCGAACACGCGGGGCTGCCGTGGGATCGCTCGGAAGCGGGGCTCGCGCGCTGGCGCAGCGGCATGGAAGCACTGGCCGCATCGCCGCGCGTGACTGTGAAGATCTCCGAACTCGGCTTGCGCGATGCGGTGTGGAACGAGGCGGACAACGCGCGGATCATCCGCGACACGATCGCGATATTCGGCTGGCAGCGCTGCCTGTTCGCGAGCAATTTTCCGGTGGCGGGGTTGCGCGTGTCGTATCCGGCGCTGCTGCGTACGTTTGCCCGCGCGATGGCAGACCTCGACGATGCGGCGCGTCAGGCGATCTGGCATGACAATGCGATGCGCGTGTACCGGATTTCGTGAACGGGCTTGACCCGGCCCTTGGGGTCGCCTTTATGCTGGGGGTGACGAATGAGCACGTCCACGCTTCGCTTGAGCGCCTCGGCGGCAGCCGCGCGGCTCGGCGTATCGGTGAAGGCGCTGCGGCTCTATGAGCGGCACGGTCTCGTCGCGCCGGAGCGAACGCCGGCGGGCTATCGCGTCTACGGCTCCGAGGATCTCGCACGCGCGAGTCGGCGGTTGTAATCGGGAAAGTAGTGGAAAAGTTCGATGCTTGGCGGGCACTGTCGGGACACGTCGGACAATCGCCCTGGCCCGATGGCCAACGTCGCGCTCAGCCGAGCGATCGCGCATAACATACAAGGCATCCGAACGAATTCGATTCCTGTATCGTCCACGTCTCCAGCCGACATTTCGCATGACCGCACGCCATGAAAACCGTACCGGCCCGGCCGATTTCGGCCGCCTCGACACCATGAGCCGATTTCGCGTCACTTACGACGGGCCCGCACTCGAATCTTCCGAAATGGACGTGCGCGAACTCGCGCCCGCACTGCTTGCGATCGGGGATTTGCTGGAGGCGTCGACACGGGCACTGTGCGGCGATCAGGTTCGACCGCGCGTGAACGTGCGCGGCAGCTTCAAGACCGGCAGCTTCGGGATCGACTTCACGCTCGCGACCTCGCTTCTCGGCCGCATGCGCGACCTCCTGAGCGGCAACGAAAGCACGGCGCTGGCCAATGCGGTCACGATCCTGACCGCGCTCGGCATCGCCGCGCCGAAGGCGAGGAAGGGTCTCTTCGCCGTCCTCAAGTGGTTGCGCGGGCGCGAGATCCAGCGGGTGCAGATGCAGGACCACACCGCGATGCTGCACGTGGACGGCGAGCAACTCGAGATCGACCTGTCGGTCCTCACGCTGCTGCGCGACGTCGGCGTTCGACAGGCCACCGAGCACGTGCTTGCGCCGCTCGCGCGCGACGGCATCGTGATTTTCGCGACCGGCACCGACACCGAGGTGGTCGAGACGATCACCCGCGATGAGATCGCATGGTTTCACGCGCCCGGACAAACCGACGCGCTCCTTCTCGACGAACATCGAAAGATGGCGTTCTCGATCGTGTCGCTCGCGTTCAAGGACGACAACAAGTGGCGGCTGTACGACGGCGCGTCGACGATTCACGCGGCGATCACGGATGCCGGCTTCCTGTCGCGCGTGAACAACAGCCAGATCAGTTTCAGCAAGGGTGACGTGCTCGTCTGCAATGTCCGTATGCAGCAGTGGCAAACCTCGGACGGAGCGAAAACCGAATACGAAGTCACGGATGTCCTCGAGCACCGCCCGGCCGGGCGGCAGATTCCGTTGGCCGGCCTTTGACCCGCCTCGCGATTGCTGCAATCATTGGCGTCGAAGCTCGATCCCCGAGCGCAACCACATCGCTCATGAAACCGGCGATCCGCCTGCGTCCCGCATCCTCGTCGGACCTGCCCTTTCTGCTGACACTCCGTCGGCTCACGATGACCGAGCATCTGCAACGCGTCGGCGCGCCTACCGACGATGAAGCGCACCACCGGCGCATCGCGGCGAACTTCGACGACGCGATGATCGTCTGCGAAAGCGCCGACACCGGCGTCAACGCGATCGGATTGCTGAAGGTGACGCGCTCCGCCGACGAATGGCACGTTCACCAGATCCAGATCCTGCCGGCCCGACAACGGCAACGCATCGGCGAAGCCGTGCTGCGCGAGTTGCTGGTCGAAGCGGCACGCGCGCACGTGCCCGTATCGCTCAGCGTGCTGCACGGCAATCCCGCCCGGCGACTCTACGAACGCCTCGGTTTTCGCCTCGTATCGGAAACGGAACACAGTGCGAATCTGCTATGGCGCGCGTGAGATCGAGCATCCCAGTCGACCGCCCTCGCGCGCCTTGCAAAAAGCACGTCCCTCCCGCCGGGAGGGACGCCCTCCAGATCAACCGCCCGGACGATCAATCGTCGTCGCGGCTCGCCACCTTCTGCGTCACGCCCCTCAGCTTCGGATACGGCTTCGATCCCATCATGCCTTTCCACAAGACCCGGTTGAACTGATCCGCCGGCACCTCGTCGGCATCGTCGAAGTCGAACTTCGCCGTGACCTTCGCCCAGTACGCCGCGTCATGCGTCGGCGTGACATCGGGCCCGGCCGCGTAGTGCAGCAGGTTCTCGCCCGCCCCTTCGGCCAGTCGCAGCCCGGTACCCTTCAGCGCCGTCGACGCGACGGCCGTATAGCTCCACGACGCCGGGCCATGCACGTCGAACACGTCGCTCATCGGTCGCTGGTAGGCGGTATTCAGGTTCATGTGCTGCGTGCCGAGCACGTCCTCGATGGTCCGCAGCGCGTTGACCTGGCTGTAGCGCGTCCGGATCACCGCGCCCTGCTTCACATACGGCCCGACGATGTACGCCGGCCCGCGATGCGAATCCACGTGGTCGGGACCATCCTGCACATCGTCCTCGGTCACGACGATCAACGTGTCGTTCGCATACGGGCTCTTCGCGACGGCCTCGACGAGCCGGCCGACCGCCAGGTCGTTGTCGGCCTGCTGCGTTTCCGGCGTATTCACGCCGGCGAACGCCGTGCCGAACGCGCCCATGTGATCGTGGGACAGGCGCACCAGCGACAGCGTCGGCAGGTTGCCGCTCGCGACATACTGGTCGAACTCGCGTTTCCACTCGTTCAGGCGCCACTGGTCCGGATAGGTCTGGTCGAAACCGCGGAAGTACACGTCGGTCATCGACGCCAGCCGCGGGTCCAGTGCGGCGACCTGGACGACGCCGGACGCGTGCGGGTCGACGATCGGGTTCGCGGCGGTGCCGATGCTGCCGATGTTGTTGACGAGGAATCCGTAGTTGCGGACCGTGCCGCCGCCAGCGAGCACCGCATCGAAGATGTAGCCGCGCTGGCGGCCGAACGGCGCATCGGACGACGCATGGTTGCCGGTGCCGGGCAGCAGGTTCGCCGCGCCGCCCGGCAGGCCGGCGGCCGCGTTGCTGTAGTTCGTCGTGCCGGCCGGGCCGGCTGCCGCATCACGCTGCTGCACCGATTCCCAGTTGACCGGCACGCTGCGGTTCGTGCCCTCGCTCTCGTACGACAGGCCGCGATTGACCGCCGCGTAGTTGATTTGCTGCGTGATCGTCTCGGTATTGGTGACGCGCCCCTGAAGCGCCCAGGACCAGCCGTCCATGCTGCCGTCGCCAGGGTTCATGAAGTTGTCGAGCGTCACGAACTGGCTCGCCAGCCGATGGAAGTTCGGCGTGATGTTCCGGCCGAACTGGGCGAGCCGCGGATCGCCGTCGGCCCCGTTGCCGATGTCGCCGAGTACCTGGTCGAACGTGCGGTTTTCCTTGACGACGTAGATCACGTGCTTGATGTGACGGCGCAGAAAGCCCATCACTTCGTTATCCCGGTCGTTGTCTTCCGGCCGATAGAAGTTGTTGCGCGCGGCCTGCTGCGTCAGCTTCGGCAGTTCGCCCGCCGCGGGCACCGGCGCGCTCACGAGCGACGCGCGCTCGAGCTGAAACTGGTATTCGTTCGACGCGCGCGACGCGGCGGCCTGCGCCGGGGTCGCGCCGGACAGGTGGTCCGGGTTCGGGCCGGTCGTGCTCTTGCCGTTCACCACGTACATCCACGTGCCGTCCGCGCTGAACGTCACGTCGTGCGGCTCGAAGGCGGTCGGAATCAATCCGGTGACGCGATACGCGCGCTCGCCGACGAGCGGAATGACGGCGATTTCGTTCGCGCCGGCGTTGGTCGCATACAGCGTTCGGCCGTCGCGCGACAGCGTGACCGCGTACGTCGCCGCGCCCGTGTGCGTCTGGCCGTGCGCCAGCACACCGGCCGGTGCGCGCGCGTCGATCCGCGTCACGATCGCGTTGGTGTTCGTGTCGATCACCGCGACCTGGTCGGCGTTGTCCTGCGCGACGAACAGCCTCGATTGCGACGCGTCGAGCGTCATGCCGAGCGCGTTGCCGTCCAGCTTGATGCGCTTGACCAGCCGCCCGCGAGACGGCGACGACACGTCGACGGCGATGATTTCGCGATCGCGATCCGACGACACATACGCGACACCGTTGCCCTTCACGACGACCGCGAACGGGAACGTGCCGCCGGCGTCGCCGCTGCGGCCTTCGTTGCCCGCAAAGAACGGGCGCAGGTCATGCTCGTAGCGCACGTTGTTGGTCGCGGTATCGATCACGCTGATCGAATCGTTGTAGTTGTTCGCGACCACCAGCGTCTTGCCGTCGGCCGACAACGCGAGGCCCGCCGCGTTCGGCTGCACGCGGATGCCGACGCCCTTGCCGCCGTGGCCGAGCGCGATCGTGGTCGACAGCGCCCACGTGCCGCCGTGCTGCGCATAGACGTAGACCGCGTCGTCGCTGCCGCCGGTCGCGTAGAGCGTGCTCCCGTCATGCGAGAACGCCAGGCCGACGAATGCGTTGGTCTGCTGAAGCACCTGCCGGAGCACGGGGCGCGTCTTGTTCGCCCCCGCAACGTCGTACAGGAAGATGAATTGCGTCGAGTTCGCGGTGTCGACGGAACCGTCCGGTTTGTACAGCGAGTTCTGGCCGGCGGTGATGATCGCCAGCGTCTTGCCGTCCGGGCTCAATTGCGAACGCACGGCCTCCCCCGCGACGAAATGCGGATAGGCCGGCAACCCGGGATTCAGGAACTGCTGGACCGCGCCACGAACGGCCAGCGGCGTGACGAACTGACCGCTCGGCACGCGAGCGGCATCGGCGGCGTCGAACCCGTCCGCGTGCGCCTGCGACGCAAGCAGCACGGCCGACATGATGGCTCCGAGCCGGAGCGCGCGCTTGACCTGGCTATGTTTCATAGGAATCCTCTGGAACAGTGGGGGCGATTATCGTCTGACGTGTCCGGCATGATCCTGGCCTTGTCTGCCCGTGTCGCGCGGTGGCGAGGGCCTGTGCCAAGCGATCGAATGGGTTGCGTCGGCTATCGCCGACGTGCCGGAATTACAGCGCCGCCCAGTGTCAAGCGGATGACCGGCTCCATTGCCGGCCGACCTATTACATATGGTTACAGCGAAGACGTTTCGATGACAGCCACCGTGGTGTCATCGTCGCATTCGACGCGCCGCCCTCAAGGCGTCCACCGATAAACGGTGATGCTGTTCCCCTTCACGTTGTTCTTCGTCACCACGTACTCGCCGTTCGAGCGGCGGTACGCGCGCACGCTGTACATCGCATCGATCGCGCTGCTGGTATCCACCGTCGCCGGGCTGGCATTGACGAGCGTCGTGTCGAGGTTGCCTGTGTCGAGGTTGAATGCGTCGATGTTCGGCCACAGCGGCCCGCTGCTGCTGAACCAGTAGCCGACGAACAAGTGATTGCCGGCTGCGTCGATCGACTTCGCGCCGCTATGCGGCAGCGTGATCACCGGATTCGGCTTCGTCGTGTTGCCCGCGCTCCAGCCGTGATACACCTCGATACGCGTACCGATCGACGTCCAGTCCGTACTCCCGACCACGCCCTGCGCAAGCACCATCGTGTCGCTGTCGGCGAGATAGACCACGCGCGTCAGCGGCTGGATGCTGGCGGGCACCGGCGTCGGCACGCCCGGCCCCCACGAAGGCTTGCCGCTCGCATCGAAGCCGGTCAGCGGATAGTGATAAATGGCGCCGGTCTTGTCGAGGCCGGCCCATACGCCGCCCTTGCTGTCGAGGCTGAAGCCGGCCGACACGCGCCGGGTCGTGTTGAACGCGGGCCCCGGGATCGATCCGTCGGGAATCGCGACATAGCCGTTGGCCGCGTTGAAGTGGAAGAAGTAGTAAACCGGCGGATTCTGTCCCGCTGCAACGAGGATCCGGTTCGCCCCGACCGACGTCAGCAGCCCGAAGTGCTCGTCGCGCTGCGTGTCGTTCATGTTGATGCGCGGATCCGACGGATACGTGAACGGATCGACCGTATTCGCGACGAAGGTGCCGCCCGCGGTGCCGCCGTAGATGTGCGTGCCGCTGTAGAACAGCGCGCCGTCCGTGACCGGATCCGGTGCGGCGATACCTTCGAAGTTGAGCGACTGCAGCGTCCACCGCAGGCTGCCGGTGCTGCTGTACGCGTGAATGTCGGTCGCGCCGTTGCGGCCGAGATCCCAGCTGCCGCCCCACGGGTTGTTGAGCACGTACAGATTGCCGCCCGTGTCCTTGCCGATCCCGACGATCCGGGTGAAGCGCTTCGCGCCGACCTGCCCCTTGATGCCCGCCGTCGTGTCGAGATAGCCGCCGCGCACGCCGAACGTGCCAGCCAGCGCGGGCCGGCCCGATACGGTATAGCGCTTGATGTTCATGTCGGGGCCTTCGTCGCCGACCAGCAGCTCGCCTGCCGCCGCATCGACATAGAGCGCCGACGGCTGCGAGCCGGCTGCGAGCCGGATCGTGTTCAGCAGCGCACCGGCCGGGCTGAATTCGACGATCGCGCCGGCGCTTTTCTGTGCGACCCAGACGTTCCCCGCGCCGTCGACTGCGAGCGCGCCCGGCGCGGACACGCCGATGTCCCGCTGCCAGACGCCGTCGGTCGTGAACACCCGCACGCGGTTACCGTAGAAATCGCTCGCGTAGAGCAGCGAGCCGGCCGTGGCGAGCCCGGTGACGACGTCGATGCGCGGCTGGTTCGTCGCGGCGGTGACCTGAATGAGCTTGTCGCGAAAGCGCGTCGCGCGGTTGTAGCGCCCGACCGCGCCGCTGCCGTAGCTGCTGCCGGGCTGCAGCGCGACGAACAGCGACGTCGCGTTGCCCGTGATCGCGCTGCCCTGGAATTCGGAATGCGCGCCGATCGAGCCGACACTCTTGCCGTTCTGGTAGATCGCGACGCCGCCCTCATCCTCGTCCCACATCGACGCGGTGTAGATCACGCCTTCGGGCGCGACCCACATCGAACGCGCGACGTTACCGACGTGCGCCGCGAGCGTGCCATACGTGTTCGCCAGCCAGTCGGTGGTGTTGCCCGCGTAGCCGGACGGCGCAATCGCGGCGATCGCGGCGGCGAGCAGCACGGCCCGAATCGATTTTCTGGCGACCATGGCTGAGGTTCTCCTGAATGGTGGAATCATTTACCCGAGGGGCAGCCGGATGGTTTGAATTAGGCAATGCGTAAATACTTCCGCTAAATCATCCGGTGCAGTCGGTATTACATCGGGCGTGCATTCGATAATCGGCAGCGTCGAGAATAGCTTTATATAAATCAAAAAAAATTACGAACCGCTCGCGCAGACGGCGTGCGCAATTGCGCGAGAGTGAATGATCACTCACGCGTGCACGCTTGATATCAGGGAAGTCAGGCTTGCGCCTTCGGGAATATCGCCGCCGGCTCGAATGCGACGTATTGAAATAACGGAGGGTTTTTCGGCAATTCGGGAAAATCGCCGGATGCGGGTAAACGAATGACCGCTGGGGGTATCGCGCCGGCCTGAATTCAGGTCGAATTCAGGCCGGCGCACATCACGACAACAGGGAAATCACGCGGACGTCGCCGTTTCCCGCACCTCCACCTGCTTGATCTCGCCGCCGCCGCCCGAATCCGCGTCGTCGCGCGGATCGCCGAGCTGGCCCTCCCACTTCGCGACCACGGCCGCCGCGATCGAGTTGCCGACGGCGTTGGTCGCCGAGCGCCCCATGTCGAGGAACATGTCGACACCCATGATCAGCAGCAGCCCGGATTCCGGCAGATGGAACTGATTGAGCGTCGCTGCGATCACGACGAGCGATGCGCGCGGCACGCCCGCCATCCCCTTCGACGTCACCATCAGCATCAGCAGCATCGTGATTTGCGTGCCGAGCGGCAGGTCGATCCCGTACACCTGCGAGATGAACAGCACCGCGAACGTGCAGTACATCATCGAGCCGTCGAGGTTGAACGAATACCCGATCGGCAGCACGAAGCTCGAGATCTTGCGGTTCACGCCGAACCGGTCGAGCGCGTCGAGCAGCTTCGGATACGCGGCTTCGGAACTCGCGGTCGCGAACGACAGCAGGAACGGCTCGCGAATCAGGCGGATCAGCGTGAACGCGCGCTTGCCGAGGAACGTCACGCCCGCGAGCGTCAGCACGCCCCACAGCAGCGCCAGCGCCAGATAGAAGCTCGCCATGAACTTCGCGAACGTGAGCAGGATGCCGAGCCCTTCCGTCGTGATCGTCGACGCCAGCGCGGCAAACACGGCGACCGGCGCGAACCACATCACCGCGCCCGTCACCTTCAGCATGACCTGCGCGAGATCGTCGATCACGCCGGTCAGGCGCTTGCCGGCGTCGCCGAGCGCGGACAGCGCGGTGCCGAAGAAGATCGAGAACACGACGATCTGCAGGATCTCGTTGTTCGCCATCGCCTCGGCGATCGACTTCGGCACCAGGTGGACGACGAAGTCCTTCAACGTGAATGTGGCCGTCTTCAGGTTCAGCGTCGCATCGGCGGCCGGCAGCGGCAGGCTCAGGTGGCTCCCCGGCTTCAGGATCGTCGCGGTCACGAGACCGAGCACCAGCGACGTGAACGACGCGATGAAGAACCAGCCGAACGCCTTCACGCCCACGCGGCCGACCGACCCGCTGTCGCCCATCTGCGCGATGCCGACCGTCAGCGTCGCGAACACCAGCGGCGCGATGATCATCTTGATCAGCCGCAGGAACACGTCGGACAGCAACGACACGTAGCCGGCGACTTCCCTGGCCATTTTCGGGTCGGGAAACGCGCTATGACAGGCGTAGCCCACGGCGATGCCCAGCGCCATCGCGATGACGATGTACCGGGTGATGTTGTGCTTCTTGTTCATTAGCAATCCAAATTACGGAACATGTGTTTCCAACGGCAGGTCGATCGCCGGCATCGAAACGGGAACGGAATTCCGCGAGCGCGGCGCGCGCCATTTCGACTGCCGGAGCCCGTCCGTGGGCATGGCCACGGCGAACGGGGGGCATTCTATCGCAAACCCCGGACGATCTTTCAATTCTGAAAGGGAGGATGGCGAGGCAAGGCGGGCGTAGGCGCCGGAGCAAGCGTTCTGCCGCAGCGGGACTGGGCCACGCCGCCGGTTCGGGATAGGCGCACTGTCGCGCCGGCGGTCAGCCTGGCCGTCCGCGGGACATCCACGAAACCGCCATGCGACGCATCACGCCGCCGACGTGCCCGGTCTCGGCATGAACCGGCACAGGCACAGCGGCACCACGACCAGCGCGGCGCCCGCGAGAAACGTGGTCGACGCGCCGAAATGCGTCCACAGCGCGCCGGCGATGCTGCTCGCGAGCAGCATGCAGATGCCGCTCACCAGGTTGAATACGCCGAACGCGGTGCCGCGCAGCGTGGCCGGCGAGGTTTCCGACACCATCGCGGCGAGGATGCCCTGCGTAAAGCCCATGTGCAGCCCCCACACGGCCACGCCGACGAACATCGAGATCGTCGACGTGCCGATGCCCAGCAGCAGGTCGGCCGCGATCAGCAGCACCATGCCGGCCGCGAGCAGCACGCGGCGATCCAGCCGGTCCGACAGGATGCCGACCGGCCAGGCGGACAGCGAATAGGCGACGCTCATCGCGACCATCACCGCCGGGATCCATGCGGCGTCGAGCCCGGTCTGCTGCGCGCGCAGCACCAGGAACGCCTCGCTGAAACGCGCGAGCGTGAAGGTCGCGCCGGCCGCGACGACGAACCAGTAGCTGCGCGGAAACTCGCGCAGCGCGCGCCAGCGCAGCGGCGAGCGGAAGCGCCGTTGCGATTCCGCCCGATCGGGCTCCCGCACGCCGAAGACGATCAGCGCGATCGCGATGAAGGCCGGCACCACGGCAAACCAGAGCACGGTCCGGATGCGGTCCCCGAACCACAGCATCAGCGCGATGGCGAGCATCGGGCCGAGAAACGCGCCCACGGTATCCATCGACTGACGCAGGCCGAAGCACGCGCCGCGGATTTCGGGCGGTGCGACGTCGGCCACCAGCGCGTCCCGCGGTGCGCCGCGAATCCCCTTGCCGACGCGATCGAGCAGGCGGGCCGTCACGACCACGGCCGGGGTGGACGCCAGCGGAAACAACGGCTTGGTCAACGCCGCGAGGCCGTAACCGAGCAGCAGCAGTCCCTTGCGGCGCCCGAGCCAGTCGCTGATCGCGCCGGAGAACACCTTCACGATCATCGCGGTCGCCTCGGCCGCCCCTTCGAGGATGCCGAGCGCGACGACGCTCATCCCCATCGTCGACACCAGATAGATCGGCAACAGCGCATGGATCAGCTCGGACGACAGGTCCATGAACAGGCTGACGAGGCCCAGCGCCCACACGGTCCGCGGAATCGCAGGCTTGCCGGCAATCGGTGATGGAACGCTCATGACGGGTTGACATCAAGGTTGGGGGCGGCGTACGCCGGGGTTCCTGTCGCAGCGAGCACTTACTACGGCGAATCCGTGCGGGACCCTGTGTCCTGCGAGATTCTCGAGCACATTCTGGACGAGACCAGCGCACATATCGACTGGATCGACACGCAATGCGTAAGAGCAGCCCCATCGCGCGGCACAAACATCAGACAAATCAACAATCCAGTGCAATGCAACACTTGTTGACCTTCGAATCCTTTCAAATGATAATGCGTCGCGTTACGAAATTACGAATCATTACGCACGATAGGTTGGGAGATGAGACGAGTATTGCACCCGGCACGACGAGCCGTCCTGGCCGCCGTTGCGTGCCAGCCGATCATGGTTGGCGCAGCCTTCGCGCAGGAAAACACCGCTGCGCCGACGAGCACGACGACCAACATGTTGCCGGCCGTGTCGGTGAGCGCGAGCGCCGTTCGCGATCCGGGAGAAGGCTACAACCCAACGAACGCGGTCAGCGCCACCCGGATCGACGCACCGCTGCGCGATATCCCGCAGACGGTGAACGTGATCACGGCCGAAGTGATGCGTGATCAGCACGCAAATTCCCTGCAAGACGTGTTGAAGAACGTCGCGGGCGTCGGGTTTTCCACCGGCGACGGTCAGCGCGACCAGGTCACCATTCGCGGCTTCTCCGCGATTGCCGACCAGTTCGTCGACGGCATTCGCGACGATGCGCTCTATTTCCGCGATCTGTCGAACGTCGATCGGGTAGAAGTCGTCAAGGGCCCTGCTGCCGTTCTTTATGGCCGGGGTTCTTCAGGTGGACTAATCAATCGTGTGACGAAAAAACCCGGAGTCGACGTCACCAACCTCGGTGTCAGCTACGGTTCGTGGGCCGATCGTCGGGTCGAAGCCGACGTCGGCCGCGTGCTCGCGAACGGCGCGGCCTCGTTCCGGATAACCGGCGCGCACGAGGAAGCCAAGAGCTATCGGTCGCAGCAGTTTCTGAATCGCACGGCGGTCGCGCCGTCGTTCGAATTCCGCATCGCGCCGAAGACGACGGTGTTGCTGCAGGCCGACTACCTCGAAGATCGCCGCGTGACGGACTTCGGCATCCCGGCCTACAAGGGACGGCCGGTCGACGTGCCGGCATCCGCCTATTACGGCGCGGCGAACGCCGGCGAGGTCGACTACTCGCGATCGCGTGTCTATTCGAGCACCGCGACGATCAAGCACGAGTTCAACGAACAGTGGTCGATCCGCAATGCCACTCGCTACTATCACTATTCGCTCGACCGGAACAACACGCTCGTCGGCAGCGTCAACGAAGCGAACCGGACGTTCACGCTGAATCACGGCAACGTCTATCGCGAGGAACACGGCTGGTTCAACCAGACCGATCTCACGCAAAAAGCCACGCTGTTCGGCATGAAGCACGAGTTGCTGTACGGGATGGAATTCGGCCAGCAGAACAAGGATCTCGTCAATTATTCGACTGCCGTCGCCGGCGCGAACGGCAAGCCGATGAATTTCGACCTGTTCGCGCCGGCGCTGCCGACGCTGCCGCTGCACACGTCGACCACGCCGGCCGCCAACAACCTCGGCATCTTCAAGACGCTCGGGTTCTACACGCAGGACCTGATCAGCTTCAACGATCAGTGGAAGGCGCTGGTCGGCATCCGCTACGACCGCTTCGAGCAGGAGACGCTCGACCGCCGTCCCAAACAGCCGGGCCTGTCGCGTACCGACACCGCATGGAGCCCGCGCCTGGGCCTGGTCTGGCAGCCGACTCGGACGCAGTCGTACTACGTGTCGTGGAGCCGCTCGTTCCAGCCGTCGGGCGAGGCGTTCTCGCTCGCGGCCAACAATGCGGAACTCGCGCCGGAAACGACGACCAACACCGAGATCGGTGCAAAGTACGACTGGCTCGGCGGCAAGGCCACCACGACGATCTCGGTGTTCCGGCTGGATCGCAGCAACATCAAGATCACCAACGGGGCCGGCACGGCGCTGATTCCGATCGGCGAGCAGCGGACCGACGGCGTGGAACTCAGCGGCGCAGCCGAGCTCAGCCACGGCTGGCGCGTGCTGGCAGGCTACGCGTACCTGGATGCAACCGTCACGAACTCGACCGCTGCATTGCAGGGCAAGCGGGCAACGCTCACGCCGCGTCACTCCGGCAATCTGTGGCTGACCAAGAATCTCGGTAGCGGCTTCGGCGTTGGCGGCGGCCTGAACTTCGTCGGCGGGCGGATGGCCGATCCGCAGAACACCGTGACCTTGCCGGGTTACGTGACGGCCGACATGATGGCCTGGTACGCGCGCGGCCCGATGTCGCTTCAGTTGAACCTCTACAACCTGTTCAACAAGGGCTATATCGTCTCGGCACACGGCTCGAACGCGAACCTCAACCTGCCGGGGGCACCGCGCAGCGTCATGGCGACGTTGCGATACGAGATGTAGAAGCGGTGCGTTGCCGATGACGCGTGCCGGGCCGGGCCGGCTGGCGGCCCTACGCGACGTGCCTCGTCGGCAAGATAGGGACGCGGTCGCGCGGCGTGTCGCTGTCCGGCCGCGCAAGCCTGCAATCAGTCGGTCGTGTCCCGCGTCAGCTTCGCGTGCCGCCGCGCGCGGTCGTTCACGATCTGGTGGCGCCGGTGGTCCGTCATCTTCTTCCAGCCGCGCGCTTCTTCGCGCGTGCGCAGGCATGCCACGCAGTAGCCGGTCCGGCCGTCGAACGAACACACGTCGACGCAAGGGGATTTGACCGCCATGTCTACTGCCCTCGCGTCGCCGGCACCACTTCGACGGTGACATGCGACAGGTTGCCGAAGCGCTGGAGCACGCCGTGATAGAAGCGCGCATCCCGCTTCGGGTCCGCCGTCGCCACCGACACGACCGCGCTCATGTGCCCCGGCCCGAGCCGCCAGACATGCAGGTCGCCGACGCGGTCGCCAACGCCTTCGATTGCATCGCGCACATTGTCCGTCAGACGACGGTCCGAATTCATGTCGAGCAGGATGCCACCGGTGTCGCGCATCAGGCCGTACGACCAGTTCGCGATCACGAGCGCGCCGATGATGCCGGCCAGCGGATCCATCCACACCCAGCCGAACGCGCGCGCGAGCAGCAGCCCGACGATCGTCAGCACGGACACGGCCGCATCGGCGATCACGTGGATATACGCGGAACGGATGTTGTGGTCGCGCGCCGCCGCCGCGGACGCGCCATGGTCGTGCTCCTCGAACGCCAGTGCGTGCTCGCGGCCGTTCAAGCGGACGATCGCCTTGAATTCATGTGGCTCGGGAATGTCGTCGGTCGACTCCAGGTAAGCGCCGCGACTTTGCATCGCGAACGTCTGCCGCGTGCCGTCCGGACGGATCGTCGTCACCGACACGGCGCTCGCCTCGACGCGCTTCGTATCGTTCGTCGCGGGGGCCACACGGAAAACCGGCGGGACGCCATCCTCGAACACCGATACGAGAAACACGCCTTGCCGATCGAAGATCCGGTGCGCGTCCTCCTCGTGTTCGTGAGCGTCGTGCGCATGCCCGTGGTGATGGTGATGACCATGACCGTGGCTATGGCCATGATGATCGCCGCTCAGCAGCCAGACGCTCGCGACGTTGACGAGCAGGCCGACAACCGCGATCGGAATGGCCTCGCCGAAATGAATCGGTACCGGGGCGAGCAGGCGCGCAACCGCCTCGTACCCGATCAGCAGCGCGATCATCGCGAGCACGATCGCGCTCGTGAAGCCCGCGAGATCGCCGAGCTTGCCCGTGCCGAACACGAAGCGCGGGTCGCTCGCATGCTTGCGCGCGTAGGTGTAGGCGAGCGCGGCGATCAGCATCGCGCCCGCATGCGTCGACATGTGCAGGCCGTCCGCGATGAGCGCCAGCGAGCCGAACATCGACCCGCATGCGATCTCCGCCACCATCATCGCCGCGCACAGCGCGATGACCATCCAGGTCCTGCGTTCGTTCTGCTCGTGCGCCGCGCCGAGAAAGATGTGGTCGTGCCCGGCGCCGAAGGCGTCGTTCCTGAAGCCGTTCATTTCGCCCTCGATTACTTGAAGTAGCTGTGGACGACTTCGATCAGCTGTTCGGTCGCGCTGCCTTCATCGGCGTGATGTTCGGCGTCGACCAGATGGCTGCGGATGTGATCCTCCAGCACGACCGCGAGCAGGCCGTTCATCGCGCCGCGGCCGCTCGTGATGAGGCGCAGGATTTCGTTGCAACCGCGCTCGTCCTCCAGCGCGCGTTCGATCGCTTCGACCTGTCCCTTGATGCGGCGGACACGGTTCAGCAGCTTCTGCTTTTCCTGGATGGTGTGGCTCATGGCAGTCCCTTCATATACCGGGGGGGACTATATATCAGATCGGTTTTCCATATAGGGGGAGGGGTATATCCGCCAAACGTCAGACGAAGAAGGGGATTGCCCCGCCGCCATGCCATCGCAGCCCTTGCCAAAGTTTTCTTGTAGAATTCATAACGCTTGCGTAGCATCTTCTACATGAATACGCTCACGACATGGTCGCTCCTCGTGCTCACGCTTCCCACGCAGAACGCGACGGCGCGCATGCGGTTCTGGCGTTCCCTCAAGGCGAAGGGCTGCGCGGTATTGCGCGACGGCATCTATCTACTCCCGCACTCGGAGGAGCATGAAGCGGCCCTGCGCGAGCTCGCAGACGCGATTGCCGAGAGCGGCGGCACTGCCCACCTGTTGCGCGCGCCGAGTCTCGACGCGTCACAGGACCTGGAGTTCCGGACGCTCTTCGATCGAGGCGACGACTACACCGCCTTCATTCAGACCCTCGCGGAAGCCCGCAAGACCTTTGCCGGACAGTCCGCCACGGAACTCACGCGCTTGCTACGGCGCGTGCGCAAGGACTTCGACGCGATCCGGGCAATCGATTACTTCCCGAGCGACGCAGCGACCCGCGCCGAAGTCGCGCTGCAGGACTTCGTCGCGCTGGTCGATACCGTGCTGTCGCCGGGCGAGCCGCACGCTGCCGAGCGCCCCGTCCGCCAGCTCGCAATGGACGAGTACCAGGGACGAACCTGGGCGACGCGCCAGCGCATGTGGGTCGATCGTGTCGCCAGCGCGTGGCTGATCCGCCGCTTCATCGACACCCGCGCACGCTTCATCTGGCTCGCGTCGCCGGCAGATTGTCCCGCCGACGCGCTGGGCTTCGATTTCGACGGCGCTGCATTCACCCATGTCGGCGAGCGCGTCACGTTCGAGGTTCTGCTCGCGAGTTTCGGGCTCGACGCGAATGCTGCACTCGTGCGGCTCGGCGAGATCGTGCATGCGCTCGACGTAGGCGGCCCCGCGGCGCCCGAAGCGATCGGCTTCGAGGCCGTGATGGCCGGCACGCGCCAGCGCGCGGAGAACGACGACCAGTTGCTCGAGCACATGAGCGCCGTGCTCGACGCGCTGTACGCGCATTTCTCATCGACCGGAAAGAACGGGAACGGAGCCAGGTCATGACCACCGCCATCGCCGCGACCGAACCGACCTACTCGCTCGGCGAGCTGGTCGCCTACATGCTGCGTCTCGGGACGTTCGGCTTCGGCGGGCCGGTCGCGCTCGCCGGCTACATGCGTCGCGACCTGGTCGAGCGTCGCGGCTGGATCACGGAAGCCGACTACAAGGAAGGACTCACGCTGGCCCAGCTCGCGCCGGGGCCGATGGCCGCGCAGCTCGCGATCTATCTCGGGTTCGTCCACTATCGTCTCCTGGGCGCGACGCTCGTCGGATTCGCGTTCGTGCTGCCGTCGTTCCTGATGGTGCTCGCGCTCGGATTCGCGTACGCACACTTCGGCGGGCTGTCGTGGATGCAGGCGGTTTTCTATGGTGTCGGCGCCGCGGTGGTCGGCATCATCGCGATGAGCGCGTACAAGCTGACCACCAAAACCGTCGGCAACGACAAGTTGCTTTGGGCGATCTTCCTGACGCTCACCGTCGTCACGTTCGTCACCGAATCGGAAATCGCGTGGCTCTTCATCGCGGCCGGCTTGATCGGCTGGCTGTGGCGCGCGCCGCCCAAGTGGCTGCATCGGGGCGGGCTGAACGCGGTGGCCGCCGCCAACCTGCCGGCCGCCAGCGGAATACTGAGCGGCATCGACCTGCCGCAGCTCGTGCAGATCGGCGCGTTCTTCACGAAGGCGGGCGCGTTCGTGTTCGGCTCCGGGCTCGCGATCGTGCCGTTCCTCTACGGCGGCGTCGTCACCGAACATCACTGGCTGAACGACAGGCAGTTCGTGGATGCCGTTGCGGTCGCGATGATCACGCCCGGCCCGGTCGTGATCACCGTCGGCTTCATCGGGTATCTCGTGGCCGGCTTGCCCGGCGCGTGCGTCGCGGCACTCGGCACGTTCCTGCCTTGCTATCTGTTTACCGTCATTCCCGCGCCGTACATGAAGAAGTACGGGCACCGTCCGGACGTCAAGGCATTCGTGGACGGGATCACCGCCGCAGCCGTCGGGGCGATCACGGGCTCCGTCCTGGTAATCGCGAAACGCTCGATCGTCGACATACCGACCGCACTGGTCGCCGTCGCAACCGTGCTGCTGCTGTGGCGCTTCAGGAAGCTGCAGGAGCCGGTCATCGTCACTGCGGCGGCGCTCTTCGGGCTCGTGGCCTATCCGTTGCTGCATCATTGATTCATGCTGCGGGGTCGCGACCAACACGCATCGGGCGATGTTCGAGCGGCGGCATTGCCGCATAACCTCGCCCGCTGAACAGGAGAAACACGATGAAGCGGATGACGCGTGAACGGCCGAAAATCGATCGCATCGCATGTCCGTGGCCGATCACCCGGTTTGTCGACGACGCTCCGGAATTTCTCTATGTCCCGGCTCCGGCCGTCCTGCGATTGGCGGGTGAAACGGGGGCGGCTCCATGCGACGTGCCGGATGTCGAGCGTGATGTACGACGCGCTCTACGCGTGGTTCCTGCGTGATGCACGTGCCTGGCAATCGGTCCGTGTCCTGGCTCGCCGGCCGAATGCTGCCGGCCGGTGCCGACCGGGCTGCATGGCTCATCTTCGCAAGCCGCGGCATGCGCGGTTTCTGCGATGGATTCATTGCCGTGCTACTGCCCGCGTATTTGCTGTCGCTCGGGTTATCGCAACTGGACGTCGGGTTGATCAGCACGACGACGCTGATGGGCTCCGCGATTGCGACGATCATGGTCGGCATGCTGGCGAGCCGCTTCACGCAACGGCGCATGTTGATGCTCGCCGCGACGCTGATGGCGGCAACGGGTATCGGCTTCGTGAGTTTCGCCACGTTGTGGCCGCTGCTCGTCGTCGCTTTCGTCGGCACGCTCAATCCAAGCTCGGGTGACGTCAGCCTGTTTCTGCCGCTCGAACAGTCGCGTCTGGCGGAAGCCGCCGGCGGCGACGCCCGCACTGCACTGTTCGCACGATACAGCCTCGTCGGGGCCGTATCGGCGGCGATCGGTTCCCTGACGGCGGGACTGCCGATCTGGATCGCGTCGCATACCGGAATCCCGGCGCTTGGCGCGATGCGCGGCATGTTTCTCGTCTACGCGGTGACGGGCGTTGCCGTCTTCCTGCTGTATCGGCGATTGCCGCGCCCCGATACCCACGCGTCGAAGGCGGCGCCCCCGCTCGGCCCGTCGCGCCCCATCGTCATGCGGCTTGCGATGCTGTTCAGCGTCGACGCGTTCGCGGGCGGTCTCGTCGTCAACTCGCTGTTGTCGCTGTGGCTGATGCAACGCTTCGGGCTCTCGATCGCCGCCGCTGGCCAGTTCTTCTTCTGGGCCGGCCTGCTTTCGGCCGGCTCGCAGCTCGCTGCCGCTCCGCTATCGCGCAAGATCGGCCTGCTGAACACGATGGTGTTCACGCACATCCCTTCGAGCGTATGCCTGATCGGCGCAGCGTACGCGCCGTCGCTACCGCTCACGTTAGCGCTGCTGCTGATGCGCAGTGCACTTTCGCAAATGGATGTGCCAACGCGGACCGCCTACGTGATGGCAGTCGTCACGCCGGCGGAACGACCGGCGGCTGCCAGCTTTACAACTGTGCCGCGCAGCCTCGCGGCTGCCGTCGCGCCGACGTTGGCGGGAGGCTTGTTCAGCCTTGGTTGGCTTGGCGCGCCTCTGGTCGCATGCGGCGCACTGAAGATCGCGTATGACCTTTCGCTGCTGGCGGCTTTTCGACGCGTCGAACCAAACGACGAGCGGGCGCGATAAATGCGGCCGTGCCCTCCATCGGCACATGCCCGGAGAAACGCCGCGCATTCCGTTCCTGCATTACGAGGGCAGCGGCAAAGCCGTCGATCCGGCGAAAGCGGTCAAAACCGCTCCGGATGCGCAAAGCGCAGTCGGGCGATAACGCCGCCCGGCGTTGACGACCATGCCGCCGACGAGCATGCGTGCCGCGGCGGCGATCGTGTCGCAGGAGATGTGTCATGAAAACTCGGCGCCCCGGACGCGTGAACCGCGCCGTCGGAAATTACCTCGTCATTCTCGTTCTGTCCGCCATTGCGGGGGCGTTCGTACCCGCCATTGCGCAGACTGCCGCGCAAGAAGGCAAGGATCGTTTGCCGCTGACCCACGTCGTCGATATCCCATTGCCGGGGCGGCCGACCCGGCTCGACTACGAAAGCTACGATCCCGCCCGCCATCTGCTATTCATTGCGCATCTCGGCGACGGCGAGGTGATCGTCGTCGACATGAATGCGTCGCGCGCGGTCGCCCGCGTTCCCGGCATTTCCTCGGTTCATGGCGTGCTCGCCATTCCGGAGCTGTCGCGCGTCTATGCATCGGCGACGGGAACGAACGAGATCGTCGCCGTCGACGAAGCAACCCTGAAGGTCGTCGCACGGATACCGGGTGGCCGGTATCCGGACGGCATCGCCTATGCGCCCGACATGCACAAGATTTATGTATCGGACGAGACCGGCAACACCGAGACCGTCATCGACGTTCAAAGCAATCGGCGTGTCGCGACGATTCCGCTTGGCGGCGAGGTCGGCAACACACAATACGATCCGGCATCGCGGCACATTTTCGTCAACGTTCAGACGCGTAACGAACCCGTCGAAATCGATCCGACCGTCGACCGGATCGTTCGGCGGTTTGCGTTGCCGGGCGCCGACCGCAACCACGGGCTGCTGATCGATTCCAGCGACGGGCTCGCGTTCATCGCGTGTCAGGGCAACGACAAGCTGCTCGTCTTCGATATGGCTGCACGGCAGGTCGTCCAGGCATTCGGCATCGGCAAGGATCCGGACGTACTCGCATTCGACCCGGCGCTGAACAGGCTCTATGTGGCCGCCGAATCTGGCGTGGTGTCGGTCTTCGGCATCAACCGCTCGAAGGTAAGCCTGATCGGCGAGGGCTGGGTGGGTTCCGACGCTCACGCGGTCGCCGTCGACCACGACACGCACCGTTCGTATTTTCCGCTGAAGAATCTCGACGGACGCCCGGTGCTGCGTGTCATGGCGCCGCGCTGACCCGGCCGGAGCCTCCCGTCCGCCCCGGCATGCCAGCCCGGGAACGTAGGCGAATGAATCTTGCTACACCACCGCCACGAGCGGATTCGACAGGCGATACCGCCCGCGACGATGCATTCCTGACAATCGCGCCGCCGGCGCGAAGGGGGCGATTTGAAACCACGGGTCAACCTGGCGCGCGTAACGCCGGCACTGCCGGTCGTCCTCATCCATTTTCGGGACGATGGGACGCCGCACGTCGGTCATGGAGCCGACACGCTGCGCCAGCTCGGCGCGCAGATCGCCGAACTGAAGGGAACACGGCTTGCGGGCGAGTTCCGTCGGACGGAACGATACCCCGCAAACCGTTACGTGATCCCGAACGACACGCTCACCGTGTCGCAGGCACGCGAACTGGGGGTCCGATCAGTACGCGACCTATTCGGTGGCGTCGTGCCGTTTCCGTTCGTCGCGACCAAGGTGATTGCCCATCGTCTGGTCGAAGGGGCCCGCGTCAAGCCGCCCGGTTGGTCCGTCCCGTTCGCGGAACGCACCGCGGCGCTCGGACTGCCCGGTTACTCCGCGTTTTCGCGCGAGGATGCGTGCGATGCCGCGCAGCGCCTGTGGCAGGACGGCCGCGTGCGAATCAAGCGGCCCTCCGGGATTGGCGGAACGGGGCAGACACTCGTGGCCGACATGGCAGAACTGGAAGCGGAGCTTGACGCGTTCGGCGACGTGGCGTTGCGCACCGGCGGCATCGTCGTCGAGCGCCATCTCGATTCGATCGAGACGTTGAGCGTCGGGCAGGTCACGCTGGACGATCTGGTGGCGAGCTACTGGGGCGTTCAGCATCTGACCGTCAACAACCACGGCCATGAAGTGTATGGCGGCACCGACCTCGTCGTCGTCCGCGGCGGCTTCGACGTGCTGGCGCGGCTCGACGTCACGGCCGAGGTCAGTGAGGCGATCGCGAAGGCATGCGCATTCGATGCCGCCGTGCAACGCGATTACGCGGGGTTTTTTGCGTCGCGGCGCAACTACGATGTCGCGTTCGGCACCGATGCACAAGGCGTGCGCCATTGCGGCGTACTGGAGCAGTCGTGGCGGATCGGCGGCGCATCCGGCGCGGAAATCGGCGCGTTGCGCATGTTCAGGACGGACCTGGAGGTGGACGCAGTGGCCGCCGCGACGCGCGAGATTTACGGCGACGACCCGGTGATACCGGCCGGTGCGCAGATCGTCTATCGCGGTGTCGATGCGCAGGCCGGCGCCCTCACCAAGTACTACATGGTCGATCGTCATCCCTTCCGAAGGAGCAGCGAGACATGACAGCGGAGCATTATCGTGTGCGCATCAAGGTCGAGAACGGCTACCTCGACGGTACCGTGCTCGCGCCGAAGACCACCGTGGCGGGCGTTCTGTTCGTGCACGGCTGGGGCGGCAACCAGGAGCAGTATCTCGAGCGGGCGCGGCAGGCGGCGGCACTCGGATGCGTCTGTCTGACGTTCGATCTGACCGGGCATGGACGTACGCTGGAGGAGCAGCAAAACGTGACGCGCGAAACCCATCTTCGCGATTTGCTCGCCGCTTACGACACGCTCGTTGACCACCCGTTGATCGACCGCGATGCCATCGCCGTGGTCGGCAGCAGCTATGGCGGCTATCTCGCGACCATCCTGACGGAGCTGCGCCCCGTGCGCTGGCTGGGCCTGCGCGTACCGGCGCTCTATCTCGACGACGGCTGGAATACGCCGAAGCGCGCGCTGCACGTCGAGCACGATCTCGTCGCGTATCGCAAACGCATCGTGCCGGCGTCCGACAATCGCGCACTGCGCGCGGCGTCTCGCTTTCGCGGCGACGTGTTGCTCGTCGAATCGGAGCACGATGAGATCGTGCCGCACACGGCGATCGCCAGCTATCTGCAGGCATGCCTGTCGGCGCATTCGCTGACGTACCGGATTCTCGAAGGCGCCGATCACGGGCTCTCGGACGCTGCCAGCCAGCGCGCGTACACCGCCCTCGTCGAGAAGTGGCTGGTCGAGATGATCACGGGTCAGCGTGCGGGTGAGCGCGGATCCGCCGGACCGGGCCCGACGGACGCATAGCGCGCCTGTCGGCAACCGATGCCGCACGCATTGCCGGACTTTGCTGATGCAATCTAACACCGTGAAATTGCTCGTCGCCGTCGAAGGCTGCGACGGTTCAGGGAAAATCTACCCTGATTCATGCGTTCGAGGCACGGGCAACACGGCGGAATGTCATTTTCCTGGACGGCCTCATACGGTGCAGACTCACGATAACCTTCGGCCCATTGAATTACTCGCTCGCTGGCTTCTCTCATAATTTTATTAGAATTACTTATTGAATTGTGGTTGTTGATGGATTCGACTGATCCGCCACGTGCCCTCTATTCGCCTGAGGTCGCCGAAAACATCCCTGTTTTCAGGTCAGAACACCCGCGTCGCAGACGGAACGCGCGCATGCTGCTTCAGGTACGCGAGCGCATCGTTGATCGTCAGCACGTGCTGCTCCCCGTCCCTCAATCGTAACGACACTTCGCCAGCCAGCGCCTCCTTGCGTCCTGCTATCGCGACGATCGGCGCGGCCAGTTCCCTCGCATCGAAGATCTTGCGCGGCAGGCGCTCGGCACGGAAATCCCGAAGCACCCGACAGCCAATGTCTTCGAAGGCGAACGCCGTGTTGTCGGCAAATTCGCGGTCATCCTTCACAATGTTCGCAACGACGATCTGGTCCGGTGCCAGCCAAGTGGGCAACCATCCCTCGTAGTGTTCGAGAAGAATACCGATGAACCGTTCGAGGCTTCCCAGCACCGCGTGGTGCAACATGACGGGCGTCGCCTTCGCACCGTCCTCTGCGACATATGACGCACCGAGCCGCTCCGGCAATACGAAATCGAGCTGGATCGTCCCGCACTGCCATTTCCGTCCTTGACGATCGAGCAGATGAAATTCGAGCTTGGGGCCATAGAATGCCCCTTCTCCCGCCTGGATCGCAAAGTCCAGACCTGCCGCTCGCGCAGCGGATGCCAGCATCGCTTCCGAGCGGTCCCAGACGGCATCGTCACCCGCGCGGACCGCCGGCCTCGTTGACAAAGCCACATCGAATTCGCCGAATCCGAAGTCTGCGTAGATCGTCTTCAGCAATACGCAGAATCGTGCGACTTCAACCTCGACCTGATCCGGCATGCAGAGCACATGAGCGTCGTCCTGCGTGAACGCACGGGCACGCATGAGGCCATGTAGCGCCCCGGACGGTTCGGCCCGGTGGACCGCGCCAAATTCAGAATATCGGATCGGGAGATCACGGTACGACCGACTGCCTTTTTTGAAAATCTGCACGTGGCACGGGCAACTCATCGGTTTGAGACAGTACGGGTTGTTGTCACTCTCGAGCGAAAACATGTTTCGCCCGAACTTCTCCCAATGGCCGCTCTGTTCCCAAAGATCGCGCGAGACGATCTGAGGAGTCCGCACTTCAGCAAAGCCGGCCTGACGCATCCGGACCCGGATGTATTCCTCGACGACCCGATAAAGAACCATGCCGCGCGGATGCCAGAAGATGGCGCCGGGACTTTCATCCTGCTGGTGAAACAGATCGAGTTTGTTGCCGAGCACCCGGTGATCGAAATCGTCCATCATGTTCTCCGTTGACGTTGGTACGGCCGAACGGAGCATAAAAAAAGCCCCGTCCGTTTCCGGCGGGGCTTGAGGATGGTGTGAGGCACTGACTTACGACGTGCAACCTCCCCCCGGCCCGCCATTGGCGGTCGTGGTGGTGGTCGTGGTAGTCGTAACGAAAAGTGCGTTCATGTGGCTAATCTAGGCAACCTGTTAACGTCTGTCAATAGAGCGCTCGAATCTAACTTCAGCAACGCCACTTCCTGATTCATTAAGAATCCTCAATCAGCAAAACAAATGAAAGCGACAGAAGGCTGGGAGAGGGGCTTACTGGGCTGGAAGTTGTTCGACAAGTTCCCGCTGCGCTTGCACCAGCACCGCCTCACAACCTTGCTTCGCTTCGACGAGCGCGACGATGACATGGGCGGACATATCGACGCACCTGTTCAGAGAATCGACCGAAAGGTGCCGCCTTCGACGCGCACCGCCGCGCCGTTGGACGCCGCGCCCAACGGACTGGCCAGCAATGCCACCATGGCAGCGATCTCGTCGGCTTCGATCATGCGGGCGATCAGGGAGCTCGGGCGATAGGTCTCAAAGAAGTGCGATTCGATTTCCGCATCGCTCATACCCGGTCGCGGCGCGGTCTGCCGCAAATACGCGACGATGCCTTCAGAGCGCGTCGCAGACGGCAGCACACTGTTGACGGTCACGCCCGTACCCTTCGTCAGTTCGGCCATGCCGCGCGAAACCGCGAGCTGAGCCGATTTGCTGACGCCGTAGTGCACCATGTCCGGCGGCGTGAACGCACCGACTTCGCTGGACATGAAGATCACACGCCCCCAGTTCTTCGCGAGCATGCGAGGAAAGTAATGGCGTGACAGTCGCACCCCCGACATCACGTTGACGTCGATCATTCGCAGCCAGTCGTCATCGGTGATTTCGGCGAACGGCTTGGCTTCGTAGTAGCCGAGATTGTTCACGAGAATATCCGTATCCGGCTGTGCGTCGATCAGTTCGGCAACGCCTCGCGCGCCGCTCACGTCGGCCACAATTCCGCGCACGCTGCCCTCAGGGACGTCCGCGGAGATCTGAGCGACGGCTTCGTCGAGTTTGTCGCGGTGACGCCCCGTGATCGTGACCGACACGCCCTCGCCGACCAACGTTCGTGCGATAGCCATGCCGATGCCGGCGGTAGCACCCGTGACGATCGCGGTTTTGCCTTCAAGTTGCAGATCCATGTGTTGTTTCCCCTTTGCATCATCGAAGAACCGGCGATGCCGGTCCGTTGCGTGGCGTTACTTCAGCCGCTTCAGCATTTCACCGGCGACGTCGAGTGCGGACGCCGGGTTCTGTCCGGTGATCAATTCGCGATCGGTCACCATGTGCGGGGTGAACGGAACCTCGTTGCTGCTATAGATGCCGCCGGCTCGTTGCAACGCGGTCTGCGGATAGAATTTCATCGCTCCGCCGCCGAGCAGTGCTTTGGCCTGCTCTTCTTCCGCGTTGCTGATCACCGTCATCCGGTAACCGGCATAGATCCATTTCGGATTGCCGTCGCCTGCGTTTCCGGCGGCGAGTCTTCGCGTAAAGCCCGACGCGTCCGGCAGAGTCGACAGCAGCGCAATCGGACCATGGCAAACGAGCGCCGTGGTTTTGCCGCGCGCATGAAAATCGGCCAGCAGCCTGCCCACCGCGGGACTGGTCAGAAGATCCTGCATCGGCGCATGACCGCCGGGAACATAGACGGCATCGAAGTGGCCGTAACCGATCTGCTCGACCCGCGACAGACTGATCATGGGAGAGTGCGCACGCGACGTGATCTGCAGCTTGTCGAGCAAAGCCCGGTAGTCGCGCATCGCCTTTTCGTCGCCGTTGAAGTACATCTTGTCGGCAGACGTGGCATCCATCGTGGGCGCCTTGCCCTCGGGTGTGGCGAAGGTCACCTGATGGCCTGCATCAAGCAGGGCCTTCACGGGCTGCATCAGTTCGTTCAGGTAGAAGCCCGTCGCGAACACCTTGCCGTCCTTCAGATCGAGGTGATCGGAATCCGACAACACCACGAGCACGTTGGCCGCGTGAGCACTGTACGCTGCAATGCCGAGCATGACGGCAACGGCGAGCTTGCGCATCGAATGCATAGCGTTCTCCATGGGGAAATTTCAGGCCTGTCCTGAACGGTTCAGCAACAGATAGCGAATCGCCGCGCCCACGCCGGAAGCCGACTGCGGGTTCTGGCCGGTCACGAGACGCCCGTCGACGACGACCTTCGCCGTCCAGTTCGATACCGGATGGTGATGCGCACCTCGCTGCGTCAACGTGCTCGCAAGCAGGAAAGGCACGACGCGGTCGAGCTGGACCGCGCGTTCCTCTTCATCCGTGAATGCGCTGAGGTTCTTGCCGGCAACCAGGTAAGTACCGTCGCCCAGCGTCACATCGACCAGCGCGGCCGGACCATGGCATACCGCGCCGACCACGCCACCCGCCTCATAAATCGCGCGAGTCACCTTTTGCACGTCGGCATTGCCCGGGAAATCCCACATTGCACCGTGGCCGCCCGCAAAGAAGACAGCGGCGTATTTCGACGCGTCGACATCGCCCAGGCGCTGCGTGTGGCGCAGCGCGTCGCGGAAAGCACTGTCGTTCCAGTAGCGCGCGTTGACTTCATCCGTCAGGTCGAGACCATCGACCGGCGGCTCGCCGCCCTGAATCGACGCGAATTCGACCGGGATGCCCGCCGCGTCGAGTTCGGCAAGCGGATGCGTCACTTCGCCGAGGTAAAAGCCGGTCGGCTCGCCGGTCGCGCCTTTCGTCGCGTGGCTCGTGAGTACGAACAGCACGGACAGGCCCTGCCGGTCGCGAGGTACACGATTCATGGTTTGCTCCTTGATTTCAGTGAGTGACCGGACGACGCAGTCACGATGCGCTCACTTTATTTGGACCATTCAAGGAGATAAACTGAGTCAAAAGCAAATATTCTGTTCTTTGGAGGACAAGATGGCGCGAAGATTCGACCATCTCGGTGACGTGGAAGCATTCGTCACGGTGATCGACAAAGGCTCGATGACTGCGGGCGCGGTGGCGCTGGGCAGCACACCGTCCGTTCTCAGCCGCGCCATTACGCGTCTGGAGACCCGGCTGGGCGTGCAATTGCTGCGCCGTTCGACTCGACGGTTGAGCCTGACGGAGCAAGGCAGGCTCTATCTGGAGCAATCGCGCGCGGCGTTCTTGCTGATCGACGACGCCGAGCGTGCCATTCAGGGGCACGGCGGCACGTTGACAGGCCATGTCCGCCTCAGCGTACCGACGACGTACGGACACTATCGTCTGCCGCCGCTGCTGCGGCAGTTCACGCAGCAGCACCCGGAGGTTCGCGTGGAGTTGAACATCGCGAACCGGAACGTGGATCTGGTGGCCGAAGGGTTCGATCTGGCGATCCGGCTCGGTGAATTGCCGGACAGCGGCCTGGTCGCACGCAAGCTCGAGGACGCGCCGCTATGCCTTGTCGCGTCGCCGGAGTACGTGGCGCGCGCAGGCATGCCGGAAAACGTGGCGGATCTGGCGCACCATCTCTGTTTGCCTTTCATGCTGCCCAGCAGCGGCCGTATCGCGCCCTGGGTGTTCCGGGACGGCGGGCAGGACGTCGATTGGCTCCCGCCGTCGAACGTCGCGGTTTCCGACGACGTGCTGGGGGTCGTTTCGATGGCGCAGAGCGGCGCCGGCATCTGCCAGACCTATGACTTCATTGTTCAGGATCGCGTGCGGGCCGGGCATCTCGTCGAAGTGCTGCCTCATCTTCGTGGCCGCTCACGGCCGTTTTCGGTGATCTATGCGCCGCATCGTCGGTTGTCTGCGGCGTCGCGGGCTTTGATCGACATGATTGTTGCGTCTACCGCTGATCACTGAAGGGACAACAGAAGGGTTGGGCTGGCTCAGCTTGGCGAACGTGAATTTCTTGCGATTGCGTAACGCCATCCATGACGACCCCCGACCGTGCCGATCCGGGGTACGACCGGGGAGATCCTCACCAATTCGGATCGTGACTGAGACTGAGGGCGGGACTCATGCCTCCGATTCGAGGCGTGAGGGTATTTATTAGTGAGGCCGTGCGCTCGCCGAGCAGATACTGGTCGGCCAGGGAGCTCGTTTGAACCCAAAGATTTCTGCGCCGTTACCTTCATGGCGCGTCTTCTCGCATCGGTTGCCAACCAAGCTTGCTTACATGGCAAGCCGGATTCGCTGCGCGATGATGCAGGCAGCGCAAATGGATGGCCGGAATTCGTGGGGTATCTGAAGCTTTGGATATTTGTGAGTCTCAGCCGAACTTCGGCAAGACATCAGGGCTTGTATTCGAGAATCTTGAATACCTGTGTGAACGCCTGCTTGCTTCCTTGCAGGAGGGATACACGCCCTTCGCGGAGTGCATGCGTTGGAGTGACTTCGCGCAAAGCCAGAGCCATGAATGTCCCCATGTCGCACTGTATCTTGACGTCGGGGGGCTCAGTGCTGGGACCGGAGCGGATCAGCACCTTTCCGCGGTTCACCGGGACATGGAAAACCTCCGCGCCCACATGGAACTCATACAATGTTTGTAAGCCGGCGCTCGCTGCAGGATCGCTCGCCCCCGTCAAGCACAGCGCGATGAGTTCCGCACGGGCCGTGGACGGATCGATGCGTTCATCGAGCGGCAGGCGCAGCCCCCAGAGCCCGAGTGCAATCACAGGCTTGCGCAGTTGTTCACCCATTTCCGTCAGTTCATAAGCTGGCGTAGCGGCGGACGTTGGCAACGTGGTCGGTTGAACGACATCGTTCTCTACCAGCATAGCCAAGCGCTCGGACAGCCTATTTGCTCCCATGGCCGGCAAGATCGCCAGCAGATCCTTGAACCGCTTCGGGCCCAGCAAGAGTTCGCGGATCACGAGAAGCGTCCAACGATCGCCGAGGACGTCTAATGCCCGGGCCATTGGGCAAAGTTGACCGTAGGTTTTGTTTGGCATGTCACATTGTACAAGGCCCTGCTTAAGCAAAGCCGGTTGGAAGGTGATGGTCACGGCTCAGACTGGAAATCGACGGACGGCCTTGCGGACACCTGCATCCGTAGGGAATCGATGTTCCAGACGAGGCGCGCCCTGCCATCGCGAATCTGCCGCCGCGCAGGGTATCCGTTGAGCCACGTCCTGAATTTCCTCGGGGCAACACACCCAGTGCACACGTCGGGTCGTCCCAGAAGGCGGTGACCGGCCACGCGATCGCTGCCGCAGCGAAAGGGGTATTCATTGTCGCGCCTTCTCGCGCAGAGACGCCATGGCAAGCGCGGCGGTCTGATCGAACGGCAGTGGGACCTTGAGGTCTCGCGATGTCAGCGTCGTAACCGGACCCATGCGTTTTCTCCAGTCTTGGGGTTCTGAGCGCGCACCACACACCATACTATATTGTTTGTATAGTATTTGCGCTATACAAAGCGTATAGTGTTGTCGTCCGTGGTCGCAACGTCGGTTCCGCACTTGTGCTTTTCGCCCCGGTCGGGGCGGTCCGATACTGCGCCCAAGCTAACGCGGCGTGATGGTTGGCGGACTGAACGAGGTCTTCGCTTACAAATACGGAGACCTTAATGATTGGAGGCACTCATTTCATTCGTGCGACTTGATCCCCACGAGATCGTTGTGGATCGCGGTCCTTCGTCGAATACGCTGCTGCAGACTACTAGAACCAGGAAAACGGAGACAAACCCATGGACGTCTTATTCGCTAATGTGCGCGTGGAGACCGCGATCGCCGAAGGCTCGAGGTGCCCCCGATGAGTACTTCATATGATTTTGACTACATCGTCATCGGTTCGGGTTTCGGCGGTAGCGTGTCCGCCTGCCGCCTCACTGAAAAAGGCTATTCGGTTGGTGTGATGGAGATGGGGCGGCGTTGGACTGCAGAGGATTTTCCCAAGACCAACTGGGACGCACGGCGCTGGATGTGGCGACCTGGTTTGAAAATGTTCGGTTTCTACAATATGCGTTTGTTCCGCCACGTCATGGTCTTGAGTGGAAATGCAGTCGGCGGTGGTTCCATCACATACGCGAACGCCTTACTGGTACCACCCGACAAGGTGTGGGACGAGGGCTCGTGGGCAGGGCTGAAGGACTGGAAACGCATCATGCCCCAGTACTACGCCATGGCGGAACGAATGCTCGGCGTAACCGAGAACCAAATTCTGGGCGAGGCCGATTTTCGGCTCAAGAAGATGGCGGACATGCAGGGCGTAGGCGATACATTTCACAACGGCCGTGTGGCGACGTTCTTCGCGCCAGAAGGTGAGGCCGGCGGCAAAACCTATGCCGATCCCTACTTCGACGGCGAAGGTCCGGAGCGCGGGACGTGCGTCGGTTGCGGTGGCTGCATGGTCGGTTGCAAGCACAACGCCAAGAATACGCTCGACAAGAATTATCTTTATTTTGCTGAGAAACGTGGCGCGCAGGTTTTTGCCGAAACCAGGGTGGTGGACGTGCGCCCACTCGACGGCAAGGAAGACGGAAGCAACGGCTACGAAGTCTTCACTGAGCGCTCGACCACCTGGTTCAATAAGCAACGACGCAGCTTCCGCTGCCGCGGGGTGGTATTTGCCGCGTCCTCATTGGGCACAATGGAATTGTTGTTCCGGCTCAAGCAGAGCGGCTCCCTACCGCGCATCAGTGATGACCTCGGCAAGCGCGTGCGCACAAATGCCGAGTCTCTCGTTGGCGTGCGCTTTCCGGCCAAAGACAAGAGCATGTCGCTCGGCGTAGCCGGTGGCGCCGGCGTCTATATCGACGAACGGACGCACATCGGCGCGGTGCGCTATCCGGAAGGTTCGGACGCTACAGGTCTGATGATGACCTTACTATCTGGCGGGCGTGCCGGATGGACGCGGATTTTTACCTGGCTATGGACGCTGGCAACACATCCGGTGAAAGCAATACGCGTGCATAACCCCTTCGGATTTGCACGCCAGACCATACTGTTCGTTGTAATGCAGACGGTGGACGCCTTTATCAACATGCAGTTCAAGCGTCGCTGGTATTGGCCGTTTGGCAAGCAATTGTGCACTGAAGGCGGCCCGATCCCTACCTTCATCCCTGAAGCCAACAACTTTGTTGAAAAGGGGGCGAAGGCGTTGGGCGGCATCCCGACGACGTTGCTGACGGAAATTCTATTCAACATTCCGACCACGGCGCATTGCATGGGCGGATGCGCAATGGCGGACTCGCCCGAGCGCGGCGTGATGGACGCTCAGAACCACGTCTTCGGTTATCAAAATTTGCTGATCTGTGATGGCTCGATGCTCAGTGCCAACCTTGGTGTGAATCCCAGTCTCACTATCACCGCGCTGACTGAGCACGCGATGTCCCACATTCCAGCAAAGTCGTCGCACGCTCCCCATCGTCCGAGTGTCTCCTATGACCACTCCGCATACAACTAACGCCACCCCGTTGAACCAGCCCTTGAGCCTTCCCAATGGCGGCGTGCTCCACAACGGTCTCGCCAAGTCGTCCATGAGTGAGGCGCTGGGTACGTACGACAACCATTTGACGCGCAGATCCGTCGAACTGTATCGGCACTGGGCGGCTTCAGGTATCGCACCAAGTACATGCGGGCTTAATGGCGGACACGATTTTTTTGCTATTGGCGTCGTCAAAGAATGATCATGGAGATTAATGCAATGCGTCGTCTATTGAAGTCAGGTGTCATCGGACTAGCCCTGGCCGCAACGCTCATTTCCTCGCCAGTTCGGGCAGTCGAGTTATCGTCAGCTAACGAGAAGACGAGTACGCCGATACAGCAACAGGAACTCGAAGTCAGCTGGAAGGACGTGCCAACGCAGACCATCACTGCAGGCGGAGTGGATTTCGCGTATCGGGAGCTTGGGAAGGAACATGTTGGCACACCGGTGATCTTCCTTACCCACTTGGCTGCCGTGCTCGACAATTGGGACCCCCGAGTGGTGGACGGCCTCGCGGCGGAGCATCATGTGGTCACGTTCGACAATCGTGGTGTCGGAGCTTCCAGTGGCGCACCATCGAATTCGATTGAGCAGATGGCCGATGATGCCATCAACTTCATCAAGGCCATGGGGTTCACGAAGGTCGATCTTTTTGGCTTTTCGATGGGCGGCATGGTTGCCCAGGAAGTCGTGCTGAAGCAGCCGCAACTCGTCCGCAAGATGATTCTCGCGGGAACGGGTCCTGCCGGTGGGGAAGGCATCAGTGCCGTGACCAGCGTTACCTTTTACGACATGCTTCGAGGTTTCCTCACCGGCCAGGATCCGAAGCAATATCTGTTCTTCACTCGTACGCCAAACGGTATCGAAGCTGGAAAGGCGTTTCTGGCGCGTTTGACGGAGCGTTCGGAAAACCGCGACAAGAAAATCTCCGTGACCGCTTTTCTGGCTCAATTGGAGGCGATTCGCGCATGGGGCCGGAAAGAGCCTGAGAACCTATCGCTGGTGCAGAACCCGGTGCTAATTGTCAACGGCGATAGCGATCGGATGGTCCCAAGCAAGAACTCGGAAGATCTGGCGCGGCGCCTGCCGAACAGCATGCTCATCATCTACCCTGATTCGGGCCATGGCGGGGTGTTTCAGTTCTATGCCGACTTCGTGCCGAAGGCGCTCGAGTTCCTTGGCCAATAAGTTTGAAGTAGCGCCCATAAGTGTGGGCTCGCAGAAAAGGTGTCTTTGGGCCCCTCGACAGATCAAGGGCTTGGACATCTTTTTTGAGAACACCGCATGCTTCTTGTCTCAGAAAAGATGTCCGCAGCCCGGAAATTCTCGGAAAAGTTGTCCTTCGGAATGTCACGGCCCTGCCTAGGCGCCTCGACGGAACTCGGCGACCGGCAGCGCAATGGAGGAACGTTTCAGCGGCCAGCGATGTCGGCACTTCTTGTGCTATAAATGTGCACATAGTGTGCGCCGAGAAAGCTTCCATGAACCCCAGTCTGGCCCGAGATTCAACGCCCCACCCCTCGATTTCGATCACTTCCTGGCGTCTTTGAAGGACTCGGAGAGCGCTGCTCCGATCGTCTCGGCGCGACGCTTCGCGGCCGCCCTGCATATCGATATGCGGACACTCGCACGGCTGGCCCATGTCCATCGCAATACCATCAGTCGTCTTCCCGGCGCCGAAAGCGTGCAAAAGTATCTTCGAGACGCGCTGCGGGTCATCCGAGCTGCAACCGATATCTCCGGAGATATACGGAGCACGCTGTTTTGGTATCGCAATGAACCGCTGCCGACCTTTGGCTACAAGACTGCCGAAGAGCTGATATCAGAGGGACGCACTGAAGACCTGCTGCGTTACGTCACATCGCTCGAGGCCGGTGCGGCCGGATAGGGTCGGGTATCCACGTTGCGGGTCTGCAAAATCGTGGCCGCTCTCATGTCATAGCCGGCGTATGCTCGGCGTGTTTACCGGGGCAGCACAGTCTCCGACGATTTGGAAGTGGTGCCGAGAGGGCTGAGCCGTAAATCTGTTCTACAGGATTGCCTTCGTCCAGCATTGCAATGTCCTACTGCATCCGCATTTCTTCCCGGAAATTTTAATTGGAAGTTTTTTAATATGGCATCGAGTCACGAAAAGCTTGACGAAAAATATACAGACATAACCAATAATAAAAGAACCTACGATCCTTTGATTGTAGACGATGGTTTGCCGTCAAAATGCTTGCTGTGTCCTTGCGAGGAACTCGACGAGCGAGGCCATATCATCCCGAAGTTTGTGATGAGATGGTTGAAACGGGCAAACAAGATAAATAATTTTTATTTTGACAATGATGAGAAATCCAAAGTATCGGACACCATGTCGCTCAGGATTTTATGTCCGGATTGCGAGGACAAATTCTCATCGCAAGAAAAATTTTTCACTGACAATTTTTTCAAGCGATTTTATCGAGGTGAGCAGGAGTTGGCTGCCGGAGATAACATTTATCACTTTGCGATGTCAGTGGCATGGAGGATTCTAGCCGTAACGCCATTGATGAGAGAGCATGCCGGGACCAATAAATACTACAAATCCCTCAGCGATTGGACGGCCCACTTTCTGAACTCGCCCGCCGAAAGAGTTCCGGTTGATGTGTACTTTTTCCATGGCAAAGAGATTGAGGAGAACATCAGCTCAGACTCAATTAATCGGAATCTTCTTAAATACTCCATTTCTCAGGGGATATTTTGCCAAAATTTTAGAAAGATGTTCGGTAGAGAGGCGTTCCGCATTACTAAAGAGCCAGTACCGTTGGTCAGATTCAAGTTGGGAATTTATTATTTTCTTGTTGCCCCATCCGGTTATTTGCAGACTTTAAGTTTCAAAAAAATGATTGACTCTTGCGAAGGCGACCGAGTTCACGTCCTTCACCATTCCGAGGAATTGATGGGATTTTTAAGGCATGCATCGAACGGCGATTTTAATGAGGTTAATGGCTCTGTCATTCCGGAAAATTTAGAGTACGATATGCTGAGGTGATGCTTTTATGCATGCCCATCTGCGCAAACACGCCAACTCCCGCTAAGGCCGATCTGCTGTTCCGGAGAAGCGGGCTTCGATGACCGGACCGTTCCATTACCGGTCTTACGACGGCACGACAATGGGTCGGCAACGACCACTGGAATTGTTCGTCGACGTCACAATGGGCAGGTGACATCCCACAATCGAACGGCTGACGTCGATGCCAGTGCGGTGCGACCATTCGTCGACATCGCGGATTTCGCACGCCAGGCGTAGCTCGGCCGGTACGACCTGAGGTGCTCACGCGCCAACGCGCTACGCACGCTCGCGGACTGCAACCATCGCGACGCGCAGTGGCGCACGGCCGCCGCGGCACCCAATCGGGATGTGCGCGATGACACGACGCCGGCCCCATAGCCCAATCCCGATTGGGTGCCGCGACGGTCTGCCGATCGTGGCTGGATCCCGATCATATCGACGCGAGACTCACTGCCTGATTGGCTACAAAATTCCGCCTCAGGTCACCCGTGCCCCATCTGTGGAGGAACAAACCGGATAAGCTCCCGCACAAGCAATCGTATGCGGACTCCTCTTCAACTAGTTGTTCACGCGCGCAAGGACAGCTAGGTGCTCGTGGCATCGTGAGATACGATGGCGGCGTACTGCCCCCCAATTCCGATCAGTCATTCTGCATTTATCAACCTACCCATGAGCCTGGATCGCGTTTGCTCCTCTTGCTTCTCTGATCATGACTTGCGTGCTTGGGTTCGGAACCAAGATGGCCCCCGTGGCTGCTGCGTCTGCAACAAGTTTGACTCCCCAACAGCGGAGTTCCACAAAATTGTGAATCGCATCGAGGAATGCCTTAGGCGTTACTACGGTAGAGCGGTTGATCAACTTGGGTATTGTTCAGCGGAAGGGGGATATTTAGGGGAGCACTGGGATTCGTGGGACATGCTCGCCAAGGTCGGGTTGGATTTTCCTCGAGACTATAGCGGAAGGCTGAACTCGGCTATTGCTGGCGCCATGATTGATGAGCCCTGGTGCGACTTCGATGTCGGCGCGCTTGACCTTGATCATGCGTTGTGGAGCAGCTGGGAATCGTTCTGCTCGACAGTAAAGCACGAACGGAGGTTCTTTTTTCACGCCAGCGGCAGGGACGACCAAGACTCGTTCACTCCGGCATCACTGTTGAGTAGCATCGCTCATGCGAGTGAAGACCTCGGTTTGATAACGGAGATTCCCCCCGGATTGGGATTTTGGCGTGCTCGGCCAGATCTTCAGAAGGGGCAGCGCGTCGGGGCATCGAATTTTGGGCCACCTCCAGCCCACCTCGCTCGTCAAAGCAATCGCATGAATCCTGCCGGTATCCCGATGCTATATCTCGCATCGTCGCAGGCGACAGCTCTAAAGGAAACTCGCACGGAACAAGCAAAGGTAGGGCGCTGGCGCACAGCGCGCTCGATACGGATTCTAGATCTTCGCCGCCTACCACCTGTGCCTGGCGTGTTTTCCGATTCCGCACGCGCACCAGCCCTGACGCTCAAATTCCTGCATGACTTTGCCGACGACATCATGAAGCCGGTCGCGCGGGACGAGCAGGTTCATATTGACTACCTGCCCTCACAGGTTGTTACTGAGTTCATGCGTGACCATTCGTTTAAAGCCGGAGCGCTGGACGGAATTGCATACAGGAGCACCGTCCATCGCGGTGGTTGGAACCTCGCACTTTTCCTCGGAACGATCGATCTAGGGCTTGCGAAACGCGAATGGGGCCCCAGACGTCCACTCGCATTTACGTTCGACAAGTCGATGTGGGCCACTTCTGCCTAGGGCCGCATCCTACCAATAGCACAGGACAAGTGGTGCAGATTCGACCGTTCGGCGGAACTGAAATGGCGCTTTCAAAGAGATGGTCTATGTGCGCTGAGGGGCGTACGTGGACCGCGTCTACAGATAGACCTGATCGTTGTCATCAGTACGCTTTTTGTCAAACAGCTTTCCGAATCGCTCAGAAAAATCAACGCCCTGGTTGGAGTCACGAATTTCCCGTAATCTCTCAATCTCCTCATTGAAGATGCTACGAAATTCAGTCAGCAAATCGACTAGTCCAAGATTAGAAAGCGCGCGCTCCACTAAGTCAGGTCGAGCACAGACGCGTCTTGCCAGATAGGCAGGCTCGCGTTCGACATCGAACTGGCAAGCCGCATCATCATCGGTTGGCCGAGGCGTCAAGAAGGACTCGAACTGCTCCGGATACACGGAAGGTGATCCGGTCTCCAGAAGCCCAAAGATGATTGAACGCTCCCGTAGATCCAAGGATGCCAAGGCAGACTCACAACCCTTCGAGGCACTATGCAGACGCAGGAAGGTGTCCCGATCCAGACCATCGACGGGGATCGACACGCCAATCAGAAGGGCGAGCGATCTTGTTTTCTGGATAATGTTACAAGCCCTTTGAAAGTCCCTGGAGCCCAGCTTATAGGTTGAACAAACATCGTCTCTCGCTTCAATGAAAGCTGCACTTCCCCATTGGTCACGAGGTGGCAATCGGCTAGCGATCACTACAAGCTGTTCACGATTCAGCTTGCTGGTAAAAGTGCCCGTCGAGTACTCAAACACCAGCGCATCAAGACAACGCTCTAGTTCCTCGAGCAATTCACACAGTTCAGCGTATCCTTCCGCAAAGTATTGGAGGTTGATATGCGGGGTATCACTTAGATGAAGACTCGAGTCCTCGGCATTTGAGGAATATCTGAACGTTTGACCGGATTTGTCGATCTCATCGATTCCAATAACGTACGGTTTTAAATTCTCCACGAGTACGCTCAGTCTCTGATCTGCAGCTTTGCTGCAGATCGCATCAAGGTCCGACCACACGTCGAGTACGCTGTGCGTGAGTTCCGTTGCCTGCGGCTTCGAGAGGCCGTGCGATGAGTTTGGCGATCGCATCTTGAAGATCTTCCACGCCCGTGGCAGAGCGCGCTTGAGTGCCAGCTCGACATGGTGTCTGGCGGAGTAGCAGATCGGATAGACGAGCGTATCGATTAACAGACTTTCCCCCCAATGCTCATCCGCCGCAGCAGGCTTGGCTACACCCAGAAGCTTCAGCATCACCTCGGCAGCGGACTTGAACCCGTCGGCGTAGCCTATTGAGTTGTCAAACGATCCAGTGTTTTTGCCAACGCACGCGTTGAGATGCCAATTTTCTCCACGGCCCAGATAGGCCTTGATTAATTTGTTATCGGTATTCACATCGACGGGGAAGGTGCTCGAATTTTTGTCCATATCTATACGGTTAAAGCGTTGGCGGCACGGCGTCGTCACAAGGTCGCCTGTGGTCGGCGATTCCGTCGGTAGCGGAACGGCTCGATCACTTCGTCCATCCAATCGGCGAGGCGGTCCACGGCGTCCAGCACGCTCATCAAGTGATCACCGGTCACCGCAATCCGCGGCGCCATCAACCACACGCTATCCCGGTTCATGTCAACGTCTGAGAGGAGGTTTCGTTCGAACTCGTCGAGAAAGAATGGGCTTTTCAGGCGAGCGAGTTCTCGCGTGGAATGGCTAGGGCGATTCATTGTGAGTGAATCCTGGTGCTGCACACGGTTGCGCACAAGCACCACTTGCTCGAGCAGTTCGAGGTCTATCCCGCTGTCGCCGAGGTGAACCCCCAGATGCGTCTCGAACAGGGCGCAATAGCCGGCGACGAGACCGCGCTTTTTCATTACCTTCGCCGTCTCGTCATCGACGGCGAGGCCCGTCAGACGTTTCCACGTATCGAAGAAGATTTTCAACGTGTCCGAAAGCATGGAAACGCATGAGTAACCAAGCACGTGCAGCGAATCGTCAGCCTCTTGCCATTCAACTTGAAACGGCGGCTCCCCGTCCTCGCTGTACGGCGGCTCGAACGGATCCACACCGCGCTCGATCTGATCCTTGCGCTGCGCGTACGGCGCCGCTGACGTTTTGTAGAGTTGACGGATGAAGTTCACCCGCTCGTGCAGAAACCAGCCGACGTCCATCGAATTCTCCCCCGTTTCGTTTCAGAGACGGTAGCACGGATGAAGGCTGATCACGTCGTACGTAACTCAGCGCGATAGTCGCTCGGCGCGCGCCTGGCGCAAGACGGCCAGTCGATACCTCACGCTTGGGTTTCCGTCGATCAGACTATTGCAGTGCACGTATGCACTCTCAATTTCCTCGGGGACGCATGCCACCGGCGAAATGTGCGAAAAGTCCCAGCCACATCGACATCGCGCCACGCTGGGACGCGTCACCGTGACAGGCTTCTCGCACTGTGGACAAACGTCGACCAGTTGAACCTCGTGTACGGGACATGCCGTCATCCAGGTAAGACGATGTGCGGCAAGCATGATTCCGCCGTCTACCAGAGCGAACATTCAAGTATGGAAGTCGTTCAGTGGCTGGACTCCCATCACTTGCGGTGGATGCATCGCAAACATTGACCTCTCGGCGCTGGTGGCGATAAACCCCGCCTTGCCGAAGTTTACCGGGAGCCAAACACACGGATGCAGGCGGGCGGGTGAAGTCTGCCATGTCGTTGTCTCGCCAGGGGTCTTGGCAAGGAAGGCATCATGGATGATGAAGTGTGTACGACCCACACGCACGCGGCATGCCTTCGCGTGATGCAGACCACGTCTGGGCGCTATCGCGGAATCGTCCACTTGCACCGCATCGGAGAGGATCCCGGCACCTCTGAGCAACACGATACCGAAGGGGATTTTGCATCGGACGTGGAGGCGCGTGACGCCGCACGAACGCTCGCATGTTGATTTCCACCGAGTCTTAACCCACCGATTTCATCTAAATCGAACTGCGGCAGCAGCTCTCGTCGCGCGCGCTCGAGATCGAACATCTGAAGCTGACGATCGCCAAGCTGCGCCGAATGCAGTTCGGGCGGAAATCGGAGAAGCTGGATCGCCAGATCGAGCAGCTCGAATTGCGGCTGGAGGATCTGCAAGCCGACGAAGGCGCCGCCGATGTGGCGGCCGCTCACGAAACGAAACGGCCGCGTCGCGAAGGTGCGAGCCGCAAGCCGTTGCCCGATAACCTTGAGCGTGAAGAGCGGACCCACTTGCCCGCTGCCGATGACTGCCCCCGATTGCGGCGGTCAGCTCAAGCTGCTGGGAGAAGACGTCGCCGAACAACTCGAGTACGTGCGAGCGCACTTCCGCGTGATCCGTCACCGCCGTCCGAAACTGGCCTGCGCGTGCTGCGATCGCATCATGCAAGCGGCGGCGCCGAGTCGACCGATCGATCGCGGCATCCCGGGCCCGGCGCTACTCGCGCACATTGCCGTGTCGAAGTTCGCATACCACATCCCGCTGCACCGCCAGGCAGTCATGTATGCGCGCGACTGTGTCGAGATCGATCCCGGCGCAATGGGCTACCGGATGGGCAGGATCGCGGGTTTGCTTGTGCCGCTGGTCGACGCGGTGCGCCGCTACGCGTTGACCGGCAACAAGGTCCACGCGGATGACACGCCGCTGCCGGTGCTGGCGCCCGGTAATGGCCGCACGAAGACCGGGCGTCTCTGGGTCTACGTGCGCGACGATCGGCCGAGTGGCTCCAACGAGCCGCCAGCGGTCTGGTTCGCCTACACGCCCGATCGCCGCGGCGAACATCCGCAGCGGCATCTCGCTCATTTTGCCGGCGTGCTGCAAGCTGACGCGTTCGCTGGCTACGCCGACTGTATCGCGGTGGTGTCGTCCAGGAAGCTGCCTGTATGGCGCATGCACGTAGGAAGATCCACGACCTGCACGCCGTACGTCCCAACGCGGTGACTGAAGATGAACACGTAGCCCATCGATGGACTCAGCTTTTGCTCGTCGAGCGCCAGAATCGGCAGGCGTGGCGGTTGAAGCGACCACCCTGTTGATGTCCGCATTCCCAGTAGCTCAGATTTCAAATGCGTTTGACAACGGACATATGTAGCATCCTTAACCTACGTTGATTGGCCCGATGTACTCGGGAACTAGTCGCATACGGGCTTCATTCGAACGCTGGCCAGTGGGCAGTGATGAGTCCTGGAGTCGCTCTTCGCGAGGGAACATGGCTTCGACCATCTCGACCCAAGTGGCTGGCAGCGCCTCCGCAGGACCGGCAATGTTCCGTCGCTGAAGTTTCATCACTACTGCGCGCTGGCTGATTCCAGGCTCCGGAGTCAAGGCCTCAGCCTTCAGGATGGTCTTATCGAATCTGATTGGTCCGGCACCGACCGTGGAGGCTGCATAGACGCCGACTAACTCGCCACCATCCTGGGCTATGCGTCCTCGCATTAGATCGCGCTGGGGGTTGAAAACCAGAAGCAGAGACGGGCAAAGCTTCTCCGCGCTCTGTAGTCTTGGCATTGCAGCGCTCGAGAGTTCATATACATCGCCCACGCGCTTGAGCGCAAAACCATCCGCGGGCGTGACCTGCTCCTGCTCGAAGCTGCCGATGAAGGTGAGCCATCGGGAGTCTGTGTAGTCGCTCGCGTCGACACGGTACGTCACCGCGTCGTGACTCAGTGAGTACGGGATTTCGGCATCCCCGCGACGACCAAGCGGGTACGCTGCCTGCTCAAATGGTGCCTTTTGCGCCTTAAGTTCCCACGTCTCCATCTTTGCACCGCGGAGATAGACATGCACTAGTGGGCGCCACGTGATCTCGGCCTCACCCCACCGATCGCGATGCCAGGTAACCAAGTAGACCAAGCTCTCATCCTGCCCCGGTGCCACAACGCCATCCGGCAATTTGACGTCGTAGGAGCCACCATCAATCTCATAGCCGACATCAATCTTGTCGAGAGGTGCGGTCGCATAGACGGCGAAATCCTCCGGGATCCAGCCATCTTCGACCCTCCTTGAATCTAGCGAGCCTTCCTTACCGCCTAGCAGGCTGTCCAGTATGGAATCTGGAACCACAAGGCGGCGCAGTCGACACTTGGCAAGCAGCCATCGACCGCCCCCTCCCACAGGACGGACGACGGCCCCGGTCTGAGCCGGCCGACCTCCAACGACGCGGTCGTAACCCAGTCCAAAGGGTATCTCTAGTCGCAACGTCGCCTGGGGTTCCATCTTGCCTTTCGTCGGGTCCCCGCCAGGATCCTGTAGCCAGGGGCTGCCATGAAAGATCGGGTTGGGTCCAATTTCCTCCAAGCCCTCCGCCCAGGTGCTCACTACATCGAGTTCCAATCGCTCGGCGATGCCACCGAAGGCACCGGTGTCGGAGGTGTCGTAGAGGGGGTCCCTCAGAACGATTAGATTTCCGGGATTGACCTGACGCTTCGCCCCTGCTTCGAGAATCGACGTGTGTGATAGAGGGATGGCCTCTTGCCAAACTGGCGGCGTTAGTCGCTTACGTGGACTGACTCCGTTCACACGCGCGTATGCGAAGGTTGGCTTGATGCTGGCCTTCAATGCAGTCGACAACAGTGGTTCAAATCGTGGAATCGGCGTGATGACCATACCCATGTGCGTCGCTGGCCGAGGCGTTGCGAGCTTTAGCGGCGCCATCAAGAGTGCGCCCAGCAGCCAGTTGCTTCCGCCACCCTGCCTAGGTAGCAAGGCCGTACTGAAGTTTGCGTCGTCAACCGCAGGCATCGTGTCAGTCGTCCCCGAGTAGAGCGACAGCCAACTCTTTAAGTCCGCACTTCTTGGGATCGTGACCGGGTATCCGGACCACTGCCAGCGTTTGGACTCTAGTCTCGCGCCGCGGACCCAATGGGCGCTATGGCTTTGCCCTGTCCTAGTCAGCCTTACGTTCAGCTCTTGAGCCTGCGCAACTGTGCCCGGACTTGCGATCTCGAACTCGTTGTCGCGGAAGTTGAACTCACCAACTGCAGGCGCATCCGGCAGGGCTTCGACATAGTGGCGGATCACGCGTCGGCTGGAGTAGTCCGCGCCGTTGCGCTCGTAGGGCCTATCGCGTTGGAGCGCTGGATCGTTCACCAGCGCGTCCTTCTTGAAGCGTGCAAAATTGCCGTCCACAGAGTCTCCTGCCACGACCGTGACGGCCTCGAGGATGGCGCGTGTGCCCGCAGGAACAGTGACAAGATAGCCACCAGCGATCGGCGTACATGCGCATGCGGGTGGCCCCGTGTTCGGGACGCGCTTGACGGTGATCATGGAGAACAGGTTTCGCTGCCAAACGGCCCCGGACAGGTGCTGCAGTTTCCACCGCTGCGACGACGGAGTTCCGTATGGCAGGTGGTGCTCGGAAAGCCAGCGCACGCGCAGTTCGACGGCAACCACGGCTGGGTGCGGGATCGCATTCATTCCCGCCTTTGCGTCCCCGAGCTTCGATCCGGATTCACGCAATGACTTGACTTGGTCGTCGGTCAGAGTCTGCACGGCTGACCAACGGTGGGGCCTCGGGAGCATCAGGTCGGCCGACAGCCAGCGCTGCACGAAGCCCGGACTTGCTGTAGGCGCATACAACTTGATCTGCTGTTCTGGCTTGGAGTCGACATAGCCGGTACCGCCATATAGAACGGCAACACGGAAATCGCTGTCGTCTCCGTCACGCGTCCGAAACGACAGAGTCTCTTGCGCGACTCCGTGGTCTTCTGACGGCCCGAAGGTGGGAAGGCCTGGCGGCTGCCGGGAAAGGTACTGGTGCGAGTCGACTCCCCAGTACATCTCGTCGATGTCGCTCGCATCGCGCGGCAGGCCTGGAAGCGTGTCACTACCTATCGACGGCTTCATCCAGAGTTCGGACTCCAGAATCACGCCGGCGTTGTCCATAGTGCCACGGACAGCGCGGTAGTACGCCGAGTACGCGAGCGGCGGCACCTCGCGTGCCGTGGGCACCCGTTCGAACATCTCGGGCAGCTTTTCCTCGTTGTCGCGTGGTGGCGCGGGAGGCGCCGTGAACAGTGGCATTCCGGCGTAGGAACTCACCTGCTCTACGAGGCCATCTGACCGAGTCGCGCCCTGAGAATCTAGGAACAGCGTCACGCCACCTCCGGAATCAACGAGTGGCGCGCCGAACCCGCCGTTGGTCGCAGGCTTGATGTTGAAAGTCGTGATCCACTCGCCCCTTCCCCAGGCGACGGTGCCGTCGGCTTGTGGTGCACCAGCACGTAGCGCCAGGATGCAGCCTCGGATTGCGCGCTCTTCATTCTTTGCTGGCGAATAGCGCAACTGCAGCGGCGGATCCTCGGCCTGCGGCATGCTGGGATCCAGCAGTTCGGCGATCGCGTCTCGCCCGGCCTGGAAGGCTGGAACTAGGTCGATCTGCGCTTGGTTTGCCATTCGCGAGCGAATAGCCGCGATGTAGGTTGCCTCCTGGCGGTTCAACTCGGAAGGGAGGTCCTCCTGTGCGTGGACGGCCTCCCAGAAGCCCTCGCAGTAGTCGATCTGGCCATTCATCATGCGCAGGACGTCGTCGTCCAGCACCGGGTCGCTGATTGAGTCCTGGATGGCCATCGCCTTCTTCGCCGACGAAATCAGAGCGCGCGCGACCTCCGCTCCCTCTCCGGCAATTGCAACATGAGGAAGCACTGCGGCCAGCCAGGCCGCCCAGATCGGATGCGCGCTTCTGCCGGCTCTGCTCATGTGCTCCTGCAGGTGGCGAGCGGCGGCCAAGTCCTCCTGGGAGATGGAGTCATCCGAAGCAGTCGACCTAGTCGCTAGCAGCCTTGCAGATTCTTCCTCGGCTTCCAGTCCAAGTTCCTTCAGGCCCTCTGCGAATGAGGTAAGGACAAGCTGGGGAAAGGCCGCCTGGGACAGCTTTGCGTCGAAGGCAAGCAGAATCTTATGGGCGTTCTCCTCGCGATCCTCCTGCTTCTTGACCGGGAACACGGAAGTGTAGGAGCCATGGTCGAGGACGAACTCGTAGGCCGAGCCGACGGCGACCATCTTGAACAGTTCGTCCTCTCCACACCCCAAGAGTTGCACGAATGTCCGACAAAGGCCTCCGGCGTCGCCCTTGCCAACGTCCGTTGAGTCGAGCCAAAGCTTCATGGGCCAGAAGCGCCGCGACACCTCGGCGTAGAGCTGGCGATCAGGAGCGCGGCTGCGTACCAGGACCGGCGCAGGGGCTATCGGCGGCAGTTCCACCTCGTGCTCGACGTGTTCGACGCATTCGACGATGCAAGCGGAGAACTTGTAGTCGACTGCCCGGACTGTCTTAACAGGGCCGTCGTACGCGAACTCGAATTGCGGGGGTGAGCCCGCTCCGATCCGGGTAGCCTTCCCCGTAGGAGCCACCATGTGGCCGTCGAGGTAGAAGACCGGCACGGCAGCAACGAGCTGTCCTGCAATGTCGCTCCTTTTGGCTATATGCGCGGCGGTGGTGCCGAGGAGGGAATCTGAGATCGGCGCAGGCAACTGAGACAAGCCCGGCGACATGATGGGATAGGTGTAGGACTCTCCCGATGGGCCTCCCTCCGCGAATCCCATCGCGTTCGGATGCCCAAAGACATGCTGGTCCAGCCGTTCCCTTGCACGAGCCCGAAGCAGTCCAGTCTTGGACGAATCAAGTTTCGGCACGATCTGTCTCGCGGTGCCGATGGTCGCCCAGTCACCGTGGGCGTCGGGTGTCATGAGCTGCCACTCGATCTCCCTGTTTAGCCAGGGAGTCAGCCACTCGCCAAAGCCACGCGCGCAATCCTGCTGCGCGATCTCGGGAACTGCCGAAGGATCGTAGTGGTCCGTCGAAGAAGCCCAGGGCATACCCAGCAGGCACGAGAAGGCTGCAGAGTCCGCGTTGCTGATGTGGGGGCTGTAGTGGATCCCAGCGATCCAGCCAAAGCTAGCCATGTTCGACCTCCGACTTTAGAAATGGTGAGTCACGGACCGCTTGAAGCGGAAGGTATAGAACCAAGATATCTTTACCTCCACATCCAGGCGGCCCGTACCCTCGGTCTGCCCGCCTGAGTGGCTCGCCTCTAGCAGCAAGTTGACGTTCGCATTGACGAAGCCGACGATGACGGCGGACCCTGTCATCGAAAGACCGATTGCGATGCGGTCTCCGCCGGTGTTGATCTCGATGTAGCAGTACAAGAGGATGCTGAACGAGCCGCTCGCCACGCCTGCAAGGTTGAACGCCCGAACGGCTCCGAGGCTCAATCCGACGCTGACCGATGGCTCGACCTTTCCCTCAAGGTACTTCGCGCGTGTCTCGAGCCAGCAGCCTCCGCCGAGCCAGGAGATCTGGACGAAGATTGGCGCCTGCTTGTTGCCCAGCGAGAAGGCCGTGGTGATGGACAGGCCGCGGTGCTTTTCGAGCCTGAGCCCGAGGCTAGATCGCATGTCGATGGGACCTATGCTCACAACACCCAGGTCCGGAAGGTCGTCGATTACGATCGTCGTGCCCGCGCTCACCCCGACGGGGCGGCCGCCTTCCTCCTCGATCTGGATAGCAGGCGGGATCTTCTTTTTGAAGTTTGCGATGAACTCGCTGACAAACTTCAGCGCAGGGTGGAGCTCGACGTTGTCCGGCTTGAGGCCGAAGTCAAATCCGCTAGCACCGTCGTACTTTAGGGCTACCTGCCTGAAGGTCACGAGTCGCTGGCCACCTCCCATGAGGACCCAGTCGGCGGTCAGGCTTGCATTGGTTTTGCTGACGGGTTGCTGGACCGTCGTGCCAACCACCCTTGTCTCCACGCCGCTGAACGCGACAAGTGCCATGTGCTCGAGGCCGACCGCGACGGGTCCCAGGGCGAACAGGTCCTGGTAGGGCTGCGAGTCGAACGCAACATTGGTGTCGACCCAGGCTCTGCGCGTCGACTTCTCGAACCCGTGTGTGACGCGGACGTTTTCCGAGGTGAGCTTCGGAAGGTCGAAGTTCTTGAAGAGCCCGCTGAAGTCGATTCCGGCGAACTTCTTGAAGATCTCGGAAAACTTGTACTCGCCGTCCTTGGCGAAGTCGGGGATGAGTTTGTCAAAGAGTTGCTCGCATGGGACCTTGAGGCCGACCGCCTCTAGCAGCTCCTGCCCCTGTGACAGTACCTGGGCAACTGCGGGCGACATCTTGATTTCCGGCTTGGCGCCGTCAAAGACATAGGCGGCCACGTCGATGTCGAAAGCGAGTGGGGTCAGCTTCGGGAGGTCGCCCACCGCCCTAGCCAGAGATATCGCCTTGCTTCCTACCTCGTTGGCATACCCAGCAGCTTTGACGTAGCTCTGAATTTCGTGCGCCGCATGGCTTGAAAGGACGTCGGTTAGCACGGCCTCGGCCTGCCGTTTAGCCCAGTCCTCAACGACGTCCAGCTTCTGGCGTACCCCCTGCAACAGAAGCTCACAATCGGCGCCGGCATCGTCTATGGACTTGAGCAGTACATCGCGGGCCGTTCCTGCCAGTCCCTCGATCTTCGCGGTCATCGCCTGCACCTGCCGCGCAATGCGTTCCGAGGAAGGAGCAGCGGCTCGGTATAGTTCCTCCACGACATGGACCACTGCGTTGTCAAGGGCAGTCCTAGCCTCGCTGGTCACTTGCGCATACCGGGCGCGGAGCTGGTTTGCGCCGTCGTCAAGCTCGCGCTCGGCCGCCTCGAGAGCGGCAATTGCGCGGCTGCTGCTTCCTGCGGCGATGGCTTGGAGGATTTCTCCGATCCTGGCGTCTGCCGCGCTCACGAACAGGGCTTGCAACTGCGCTTCGGCCCTTGTCGCGAGCGTGTCGAGTACGTCGCCGAAGTTGGCTTCCAGGACGCCGGCGAGTTGCTCCACTTCCTCGACCAGCAATGCGAGGGCATCCGAAATGTCCTGTGCCACTGCGGGGGCGACACCCGCGACAAGGTCACCGGCTTTCGCAATCGCTTCCAGTTGGTGGCCAACGAGCGCCAGCCAGCCCGACAGCGGCTCCAGTGACTTCCTAAATGTCGGCGGGGTCTTGTCGAGCTTTGCGATAGGCTCGCCGAGCTTGTCTCGCGCGGCTCCTGCATTCGTCGAAAGCTGGGAAGCACTCTTCCTCAAATCGGTAGCCGCCTCATGGGCCGCCGTACTCGTGGCGACGCATGCGTCCTTCAGGGCAGCCACTGGAACGGTCAGGTGCTGGTGCAGGCGATCCTTGCACTCGTTGACGAATTGCTGGACTTCGGCCGATGCTCCCGTGAGTGCTCGCTTGGTCGCTTCGCCAAGGGTCGGGACGTTGGCCGGGATGTGCGCGCGAAGTTCGCGGAGCGTTCCGCGCAGCGCGGCTGTTCGCGCCTGCATGACCGCATCGGCGAGCATGGCACGCGAGATGAGCTGAGCGCCAATGGCCCTGTAGTCCCCCAGTACCGATTCTTTCCCGCGCGAAATCATCGCGGCCAAGTCGGTGCTGCTGAGCGGGTTCAGGTTTGACAGCAGCCGGGCGTAGGCAGAGTCCACTTCTCCCTTCAGCGCGCCCGTGATGCTTGAGCACGAGAAGCCCTGGCCCAGATTCCTCGCGACCATCTCCTCGATGCGATCGCGCAGAGCCTGGACGGTCGGGAGCAAGTTTCGGCTCGCCTGCTGTGCATCGGCGGTCCTGTGGAGGGTCTCGACGGCCGTGCGGAGCTCGGGAACTTTCGTGATAGGCACCGGCGTGGACTGTGAGCTGCGGCTGATCGATACCCTGTCGAGCAGGACGAGCATGGGTGTCTTGCCTCGGCCATGCTGTAGATTCACGGGCCCTTCTGACTCCACGGCGAGATCGAACCGAATGGAGGTGCAAAGGTCCCGGTTGGCGGGCTTGCGCTGCTCCAGCCCCTTCGTCTTCAATTCGGTCACGTCCCAGCGCGGGAGTTTCTCGAAGTCGACGCCAGCCTCGGGGATCCACGTATCTGTGTCGGGGCCAGACTTGGGGGCTGTCGAAGTGAAGAAGTAAAGCCGGTCAGGTTCACGGAACCATAGCTTGGTGAGGTGATCCTCTTCGCCGAAGCATTCGAGAAAGATCTTTGGCCTCGGATAGAACTTCGGGTTTCTCTCCGATGCGGCGCGATCCCACAGGGGTAACTCGTATCCTTGCCCCAAGTCGCGTGCCCATGCGCCATTGACGTAGATCCTCGTGCTTGCGAAAGCCGACGCGCGTATGAAGCCTGTCGTGTTGCTGTCCTTCTGCTCTTCCTTGTAGAAGTCACGCTCTACCTGGATCGGCTCGACATATTCCTCGGTCTTTCGCAGGAGAGGCCAGCCGTCGAACCTACCCGTAAGCGACTGTTCATCGGCAAACTGCGCCGAGCGGGCGGCGCTGCGCTCGTAGACTACGACGTGCTTGGCTTTGTTCCAGAGCGCACCCACGCGGCCGATGCGCGTCTTGACAAGCCGCGAGAGTTGTCCATGTGCCGCAACTACCGCAAAGCTCGTCTTGCCACTTGCAAACGAGGCCTCCATGCGGCCAGTGGCGCCAAGAGCCGAGAGCGTCAGTGCCTCCACCACACCGGCAACGGCCTGCGGTGTTTCTAGAACCTCGGCAAGCTCGCTGGGCATCTCGAAGGAATGCAAGAGGCCGCCGCGAATCGCGCCGTCGGTCTCGCGCGCCCAGTCGTCGTTTTTGAGGAACCGTCGAAACGCTTGGCTGACCTGGTCGAGGTCAATTGGGCTACTGGGGGGCAACGGGTCGGCCAGCGGAACTTCGTCTTGCGCGTAGTTGCGCAACCTAAATGTGATGTCCTCCGACAACGCCAGATCGTTGCGGGGGCGGGTTGGGTCCAGCAGATGGAGCTCGGCGAGACGATTGGAGTAGTTCAAGTGGACGAGGTCTTGCCTGCCCATGAGCTCGGTAAGTGCGTCAACATACGTCTTGTGGTCGACCGGTGAGAGGGACTCGAAGTATTGGTCGAGGGGCCGCGGCAGTTCCCTTCCTTCGTCGGAGACAGAGACGCGCTCAGTGGGGACGCCAAAGAAATCGCCGGCTTCCGCGATCACCAGTTGGCGGCTAGGCACCTTGGGACGCTGGTAGACAACGCTCAGCGGGTAGGCCATCTCGAACGCGAGCCGCTGCACATGGCTGCCGCGCATGAGTTGGCGAAAGTTCACTGGAGAGCCTTCGAATCGGCGGTTCTGCTCAGCCGGCGACGGAAGTAGAGTGAGGTACGCAGGTGGGGAGAAGCGGTAGCGAATGGGCTCCAAGTACGAGATGTCCGGCCTCGTTGGGTCAGCGTAGAAGCGATCCCCTCGCTCCATCTCCTCAACGACGGCTTGAGGTGGAAGCACTGCCGTAACGGTGGGATCCTCGACGCGCCACTGCGCACCTTGGGGGTCGTCGCTGCGCCAGGTCAGCGTGACCCGTGGCGCCTCCGAGTCAGGAAAGTCGACCAGCGCCGTCATGAATGGGCGCAGGTTCAACCAGAGTGCGGAGCCACGGGTAGAAGAGGCGCTCGTCTCTAGTTCGACCCTGAGCTCTGTCGTCGCATCGAGTCCCTGCCGGTAAGTTGTCTTTGCGGTCAACCATCCCTGCAGGGCCTTCGCTGGTGCGCCGGACCTGTCCCTCTCTAGGATCCGATGAACGATGGGAACCGACTCGCTCTCTTCGTCGACCTGCTCGCCGTCGAGTGTTGCCCATTCTCGTCGAGGGTCGTCGCCTGCGGCATATCGAATTTCGCATCGCAGGTTGCGCATCTCAGTCCTGGGGAATATCGCGGTGCCGCCCGTCCCCACCATGCCAGACACCTCGAACTTCAGCAGCGTCGCCCTGCCTGCTTCGGCTGTCGGGTTGTCGATGACCCGCAGTTCCATACTTCCAAGCCGGAGCCAGCTGCCCTCATCGCTGGCAGAGGGAGAGACAAGCCTGCAGTTGAGCAGTTCAAACTGCGCAAGTAGCTTCTTCCCTTTCATGTCGCTCGCTGCATCGAGCATTGACTTGAACGTGGAGGTCAGCTGCTGGCCGTTCCCCTCGTCCCACGCGCGCAAGAACTGATTCTGGTTTTCTCCGCCGTCAATCTCCCCGCGCAGCGTGAACCCTGTCCGCGCTTTCGAGAAGAAGTCATCCCTGACAGGTGAGAACCAATCGATATCGGCGAGCAGACCCTTGTCCTTGGCTTCGACACCGAGTTCGAGTCTCAGCAGCTTTGCCCCCCAGGCGCGCGGGTTCGCTGTGGAACGATCCTCCAGCGCGAGGAGTATCAAGGGATCGAAGTTCGGTTGGTCGGCCCGAAATGTCGGCACCAGTCCCTGGAAGGGCAGGCTTCCCTGTTGCGTACCCCTGACTTCACGCAGGGCCAGATTGAGGGCATCGAAGGCAATGTCTGGGTTGCGAACCGGCTGTACCCCATTGCTGTCACCTTGAGTGGTAACCGAGCGTTGCAGCACGTACCAAGGGCTGGGGTCCGCGCCCTGCTTCTCCAGCCGGTGGAAGAAGGCCGTTGTCTCCATGTACCAGCGCCGAGCGCTTGGCCCTCCCACTGGCAAGCCGACAGGATGGATGGCCACAACCCCAGATTCACCGCCAAGGTTGGTGCCACCTGGTCGAAGCTGGAGCCAATGCTCATTGCCTTGTTTGAACACCCCCGCGGCGAGCTGTGCCTCAGTGCTTCCCATGCCGCTCCAGAAGTCGAGGTTCGGTCGCGGCTCGATGTTTGGAAGGCCCAGCCGCTCATGGTGGGCATGGGTTCGCGCCAGCGACAACTTGAAGCGCTTAGCCCGCTCCTCACCTCCTGCGCCCAGCAAGTCGTCCTGGTCAACTGCAATGGGTCGAGGGGAAGTCGGGAGCGAGTCCAGGAGATCTTCGTCTCGCCACACCTTGTGAATGCTGTCCCACTTGGCACCGGTTCCGACCGGAATCTCCCAAGTTCGATTCGAGAATAGGCTGGGTACGAACCTTAGCTCTGCCATGAGGAACTCCTTGGGACGAATCGGTCAGCCCATTCACAGTGCTGGACCTCAACGATTGTCACTAGTGCCTCACGGCGGCGGCGATTCGCCGACGCACCGCAGGCAATGTGTGGTTCAACCTACTGCGAGTGTCAGTCGCGGAGACGCTGGATCGCTAGTAGCCCTAGAGCGATCGTCAATTCGATCATTGACTAAATCGGGCGATCCGGTGCGGGTACGCGGCATCTGAAGAAAGCGAACTTAGAACCGCGAACTCTTGAAGAGCTCACGGTCATAGAAGCCGTTCTTCGACCTAGGCCGTGCCCCAGGTTCTCGAACATCAATGAATGCGACCGTATCAGACTCGCCGATGTACACGGTGACGTGCCCCATGCCAGCCGAATTGGTCCAGCCGGCAATGTCTCCGGGGGCAAGCGATGGATAGGGCGGCCGAGATCCGACTGAGGTCGGAGCCGCACCCATAAGGTCGTTGGCTACTTCGTAAGGTACGCCAAGGACGGCGCTCACGAACTCGCTACACCCTCTCGGGTAAACCTTTCCTTCGGCGAGCAACCGCTTGGCCTCAGCGACACGCTCGTTGCGTGGTCTGACGTTAGGCAGGAGATCCCATTCAACAAGTGGCTCAACTGTTGCTGAAGCTTTTGTCCCCTCGGGTGCGAGGTAGAAGTTTTGAACCGTGCCAGTGCTCGATGTCGGTGACACCGCGCTCGTGGAGGTCGTGCGGAACATTGGTGTGATGGTGGGCTTGGCATCTGTCCCATACCCGAATCCGTCAGCAGGGTTCTTTCGTCTACCGTCAAGAAACCAGTCGGCATCAAAGTTGGTCGACTTTTTAACCAAACCGACCAGCACGAGAAAGTAGCCGAAGAACCCAGTAGCGAGGCCAACGCCATACCAGCCGAACAAATCTGGAGAAGATCCTTCACCTTTGAACAGGGTGAGGATTGTCCCGCCGCCAATGATGCCGATTAAGGTAGTCAGATCACTGAACGCAACATCGCCCTTTCTATAGCGATTCACGTAGTAGACATACCAACCAATAATCAAGCCAAACGCAAAGGCACCCGCCATAGCCATATTCACTTGCATTCTCTGATCTCCTCTCGATACGTTCGATTGATGTCCTGCCTAAGCCTGAACGAGATCGATGCACCCACTACAAGGCCTAGCGCGGCAATTAATGAGCCCTTTAAGCCTGCGAAGCTCCAACACGTTGTCAGCACGGCAATCGTGCTGACAACCGACAGCGACAGATGGCAAATGCGGGCCTGGGTGGTTCTCTTAGACCGAGGGAACCAGATGAACACAATGAGCCACGCAACAACATTGCCACAAGCGAAGGATCCGGCGTAATCAATGCTCATTGATATGCTTACCGAGCGGGTGCCAATTTCCAGGACTCGCCGCTAGGCAAGCTGCAGCGGCAGGAGACGGCGACGCCCCGGCTTCGTCGCCACGTGCCAGTTCACGCCGGCCCGGGCGTCCGGGCGTTTGTGCACGCCTTGATAGCCCGCATCGCCAAACGCGTCGGTTTTCTCGCCGTACAGCAAGCTGTTGGCTTCGAGAACGTCGCTGACGTTGACAGCGCATAAGAAGGCTGCCTCGACGCGTGCGGGCCCCCGCCCCGACGACAACGGAGTTCGTCATCGTAGTCCCCTCGCTCTACCATGAGCGTTCACGCCTCAGGCGGCGTAGCCATTCTTGTTCATTAACAGGACGGGGCTCGACTACCAAATTTGCAATCTTTTGGCATCGTGCATATATGATCCGTCTCGCCCACTTAATCCGGCGCCCAGAGGCCCGGATACCGTGCCATGAAAATTAGTACAAAAACAGAATTTCCGATAGGGCGGTGGAGGCAGGTGTTTTTACCGAGCCACGCAGAGCAACCGTACCGATAACATACTTTCATTTCACCAGTGAGCGGCCCCCAGCAAACAGTGCCATGATGTAAACGAGTTTTCGGCGGACTTTTTCAGTATGAAAGGAGCCGTACGATGAAACGCAAGCGCTTCAGTGTCGAGCAGATTGTGGCGGTGTTGAAACAGGCCGAAGCAGGCATGCCGGTAGCGGAACTGATTCGTCACGTGGGCATTTCGGAGCAAACCTTCTATCGCTGGAAGAAGGTATATGCCGGTTTGCAGACGGACCAGGTGCGGCAGCTCAAGCAGCTTCGCCTAAAACGGCGAAAGAAGCGTCCGAGTCATTTGCGCGTGGTAATGCCGACACCCAATGGCGCCGACGAAGGCTGGCGCCGGACCAATTCCGGCAATTGCATCAACCGAAAACCGGCGAGCCCACTAACTTACGAATGGTGTACTCGAAGGGGTAAGGTCACGCGGGCACTACGCGTGCTTCAAGATGACGATAGAAATTTCTACAAGACCGTGACCGTCGTGTTCGGTGTACCACCGTTCCGGAGCACCTGGGATCTACATTCGCTCATGGCGAATACGACCTACTTACGCACTCTAGTCCTCGCGTGAGCTTCAGCGGTGCAAATGATCCATTGGGTGCATATCAACTACTCGCGAAAGTGCAATCCGGGCTCCAAGGATCGGGGTGTAGTCGGCTAGCCGTTGCTCCGTTCGGCACGAAACCTACCGCGATCGGCGCAGCGCTTTACTGCGTAGAAAACCACGTCATGCGCGTCATCTATGACTACCCTGTACGGAAGCAGGAAAGGACGAAAGGCGTGCACTGTGTGCATCGTTACAGTATCGAATGGCAGTGAGCCGCGAAGCATCAAACCTTTGGATCTTCGGGACTAAGTGAGGGAGACGTCGATACAGCTCATCTCGGTCATCCTTGGCAATCGCGTCACGATGTTCGCGTCTCGGATACCGATCGACTGCCGCAATAAGTTCAGCCTCCACGCGAATCAGTTGAAGCCCAATGCGTTCCGTAGCTGATGCAACGGAACTCCCCGCCGGTCGACCAAGTCATTGCCCCTTTTTGTTAGAAGGGGATGTTGCCGGGCCACTCGCTTCTCAACTGCCGTCAGTCGTTCGGAAAGTTCGGATCCTGTCGTTGGCGGCATGCGCCAGCACTGGTCCAGATAGCCCGCGTTCTCAGTTTCCTCTAGTGCAGATGCCGCGGGTTCAATGCGAGAAAAATCGAAACCACATCGGCATCGCGCCATATTGGGGCGCGTCATCATGATCGGTTTCTCGCACTGCGGACAGACATCAAGCAATTGGACAGCATGCACGGGACATGCCGTCATCCAGGTAAGCCGATGTGCTGCAAGCATGATGCCGCTGTCTAGAAGGCAGAGCGGACAAATCCGCTCGCGCTCTCGAACAAGCAAGTGCCGTGCCTCAATCACGCGATGCCCCACCGCGTAACTGAAGGCAGCCCCTCGTGCTCGCCCACCGACTTCGACCGGACACATCGATCCCATGGTCGATTGCCCGATCCGGCAAACACGAGACAATTCCGCAATCTCAGCGGAAACTAACGGACCGAACGAGACGCAACCGGCGTCGCGCAGCAACGCCCCAACGCTTCTCAGACCGTTGGCATCCACTAGGCGCATGAGCACCGACGACAACGACTCGTCAGGATAGGGTTCGACGCGAAGCGCAAGCGGTAGCCGTAACATCGCATTCGTCGGTCTGACGGAACACGACATCCAACTTCGATTTTCCATATCGAACTCCAGATCGATGCAGTGCTCGTTCCTAGCGGTAGGCGCCTGTCTGCATGCTCAGCAGCGTCTGGATCACCAGTTCCTCTCCGTCGGCGGTATCGAGGTACGTGACCGGCTTCTTCCACCCGAGTGACGGGACCTCTTCGTGTAACCACGTACACAACCACTTTTTCGCATCAAATCCCTCAGGCTCGCCTGACTCGTTGACCATGCCTGACTCGTTGACCATTTTCTGCACAAGATTCACAAGCCTGTTCCAAACCGGTTCAGGCACGTGCTCGACCATACATTCGGATCGCCATGTGCCGCAACGACACGTTTTCATGATGTTCACCTCATCCAGATTCGAGGTCCTACGCCGGGACCCGTGGCGATCCGATTCGAATCGGATCGCCACGGTTCATTGAGAACACTGCGTCACACGGCCTGCACCACCGGACTGCCTATTGCGTCGACCAATGCGCGATGAAGGAATGCGAACGGTGGCTCCGGCACCTCCGTGAACAAACGCAAGGAAATGTGCTCAACGCTTCGGACCGAGCTCAGGATCGAACCCGACCGAGGTCGGTATTGCCGTTCCGAGTTGACCAGTTCCGCGAATCCCCGAGGCCAGTCCAACATGATCCGTCCGATTTTTTGCATGCGTGGCGTCAGTTCGGAAATGGCCTTCGAGCGCAGCCCCTTGTCTGTCGACCCACTCGTTGCACCACTGACGCGGTACAGAAACGAAAGCACACGCAGCAACTCCCCAAGGTCAAGCGCAGCGAAATCGGGAGGGACGCCTGGCGGACAATCCCGCACATCATGCTCAAAGCTCATACGCCAGCGTCGATCGATGAGCCGAGTGATCATCAGGTCGTCCGGCTTCGCGGGTTGACACGCGGCCGACCCGAGATCCGTCCCACACTGACAACGCGCCAGGCCCGGCCGCATGGACGACACATCACGTCGACAGCTCGGACAGCGATCGAGTAGTTGGACGCCGTGGACAGCGCAGCACGTCGCGAACACGTAAGCATTCACGCCCAGCACATGTTGGTGCTCAGCGATACACACTGGGCATATGCGCTCGTTGGCGCCGACAAGGATTGCATCGGGTTCAACCCAGTGACCGTACAAGCTGAGCTTCGCGTGCTTCACCCCGTTACAGTCCATCGCGCCTACGCTCAGCGGTGTCATCGCCCGGACCAGTTTCGGGGAAAGCCGGCAAACATGGGCAAGCGCATCGACCTCCGAGACGAAGCGCGGGCGCGCGGCCACCATGCCCGCGCGGCGCAGTACCATTCCTGGGCCACTCAGCCCGTTAACCTCCGCAACTCGATGTAGCAGCGACGAGAGCGCCTCTCCACGATGCGGCGCGACGCTGAGAAGAAGAGGCATCGTCATTGCACGTCTCCCGCAAACGGCTCACCCGGTTGGTCGAGCGGCACACCATTGAACTTCGCATCGAAGGGATTGCGCGACGGGGGCGCATCCTTCCAGATATGAACGCGGAACGCTGCGGCGAAATCATGTAGTGCGACGGCTTTCGCACCGCGTCGTTCGGCGATCTGGTAGGCGCCGTTCAACAGCTTGCACATGTAATCCACCAAGCCTGCAGTCGCGTAGTACAGCTTCATCGCAACACGCTTGTCAGCAATGTCCGTCATCGGCAGGGGCATATCCTTGGCAAGCGCCTGCATCACACCATTAAACGTGTGAGCACCCTCCTGGGTGTTCACATCGAACCGACGAATCTCCGTCACGCGCGAGAAACGGCGTCTCAACTGTCCGTTGACCCGCAGCACACCCAGCAGCGACGGGAGCCCGGCGAGCACAACAGCGGCGGGGAGCCGGTCCAGCAGCACCTTCAACCAGTTCGCGACCTGTCTCAGCGAACGACGATCGCCCTCGACAAAGTGCTGAAACTCGTCGAGCATGATGATCTCGACACCACAACCGTGTACCAGCTTGACAATCTGTTCCGTGAGGCGCGCACTCGACTGACCGGCTTGCGGAATCTCGCCCAAGGCAATCAAGATCGCTTCTGCAAGAGACCGAACGGTTGGCACAGCAGGCACGATGACGTACAAAACCGGCGCATGCCGACGCAGCAGCTCTTCGCGCACGGGGAACTTGGCGCGATAGCATTCGAGCACGGTCGATTTTCCGGCGCCAGACTCTCCGATCGTTGCCAGGCAACCGGCCTCGCCGGATTCCCGCAGCCACTGGTGGACGTCCTCGATGCTCTTGAGCGCAGCAACGAAATCGGGATGTTCGACGATGCTTTTGCGGACATTAAATCGTTTCATGATTATCTCCTCACCGTTCGATACGCTTCGTAACTGAAAATTCAGGAACACTATCGAATCTGACGACCGTTGGATCCACTTGATCGAACTGGGTGGAATCGTCCACGGCGTTCCCGCCAGCGGCTCCCAACAAAAGATCCTTGCTCGACTTCCCCTTGATCTGCGCAACCCATTTACGCTTCTTGAGTTTCTGATCAAGCTCCGCCTTGGCAATGTCGTCCGCGAGACGAATACGTGCTTTCCGAAGCGAGACAGGGTTGACGTCGATGCTACTGTCTCGCATGGCGCCAGTGACTTCGTTGTGCATCCATCTGGTCAAATCCTTCGTGTAATCCGGATCGGTACAATCAACGCGAAGGTATTCCTTCTGGCGTAGGTCATAGACGTAGACAAAGCCGGTCTGATCATTGAAATACCGAACCCTGACTTTTTCATCGTCGGGGATGCTGTGACGGAGCAACTGCAGTGCACTGGAGTTGTATGAAAGGTGATCAAACGTCACGCCACTGTTTGTAATCGGGCGCATGATGGTGTCCGAAAACGCGATAGATAGCTGATCCGGATCGGCCGGCATATAGATGGGTGTCAGCCGTGCACTCTCCTGCCAGACCTGGGCTGGCGTCTTGCGCTTCAGGCCGCGATGTGGCGCGTGCTGGTAACACTCCACAATCCAGCGCACGACAAACACCGTCAGCTCTTCGAGAGAGACGCACGCAAGCTTCTCGGACGGGTAGTCTCCACGGTCCTTGGTGTTCGATCGGGTCGTCCCGGGAATCAAGTGAAAGAGCTGTTCCGCTATCGTGCGCATGAACCGTTCGATGCGGCCTTTGAACCATGGCGCACGCCTCGGGCAGTACACGAGTGAAATCCCCAACTCGTCACAGCCTGCTCGCATGGCGGACCCGTGGAATTCCCACGCGTTGTCCCCGACGACCATCTCTGCCACACCTCGCGCCAGCCATTCAAGGTGCCCCAGACCCAATCGATTCAACAAATCGCGCTTGCTGAGCATGGCCATTCTCATTGCCCATCCGACTTCCTCCTGGCCAGGCGAGCGCGCCCCAATATGAAAGCCCATCACCATGCGGGTGTGCGCGTCAATGATGAGCGTCAGAACCGGACGGACAATGACCATACGGGTGCGCTCACAGACACACATCAAGTTCACCGGCGTGTGGTCAATCTCCCACCGTTCGTTGAGTCGCTTTGTTTTGAGCCGGCGAAACACCGGCCGATACCGCTTCAGTGCTTCGGTGCGGCCCTCCCGGGCCGCGGTGACGAGATAGCCATTCAGTTTCTCGACATGGCGATAAAGCGTCGCCTTACTAATTATTGGAAGCGGATTTTCCGGATCACGTTCGTTATGAACGTCAATGGCCTCCTCTACACGATCGTACAATCTCGCGACGTTGAGTTTCTGGTCATTGAGGTAGTGCGTCTCGATGACATCTTCCACCAGCGTGAGCAGTGGACCGTCAATGATCTCGCGTCGCCCCTTGTTTTCATGGCGAGGCACCACGTCCATCACATCACGTGAATGTCGGTAGCGCTTGCGCCAGCGACAGAACGTCCGATAGTCCGGCGGCATCGATGCGCCAACCTCACACGCCACCCGTTTGATGACGGTTTCGACCTCGTGAACGCGCGAGCACTTCGCCTCCTCGACGGCTCTCAGGTATACGAGCCTCGCGCGCATCACGACAATATCCTTCTCTTCGAATGTTGAAACATCGCGCCGGGCAACGACGATCGGCGACGCACCCGTCTCGAGCAGCGATTCGATACTGACGGACCATTGGCCATTACCATGCCGTGCCCAGATTTCAGTTTCGTGCAGGCGTATTGGCGAGCCGTAGTCTGAGCTGAGCTCGATACGACCATCGGGCAGCGCACTCTGGACACGCCAGACGTACTCGCCCTCACGGAACTCGACGCCACGCTTAATCAAAAATTTTTGCATGACGCACCTCCGAAGGAGCGACGTAAATGGCTGCGTCGGAGGTCAGCGGCACATCGAGATCGATACCCGCGGCGCCATTGGCGATCCATGTCAACGCGACATCGCGCGTACGGGCCAGATGCACGAGGTTTCGGAAGGTTTTCGGACGCTTCTTTTCAACAAGCCACTGTGCTTCCCGAATCCGTTCGGGCGCCATTCGCCCCCGCCACGGCCGCAAGAGCCGCAGCGTCTCGTGGCGCGTGCCGCAGATGTAGGTGCGTTCATCCCAAATGAAGAGGGCATGTCCATGCTGCGCGAGGACGGCTCTCGCACGCGCCATGCGGGCCCGCACCGAAGGTTTCTGTAAATCCTGTGCAGGCTTGGCTTCGACGAAGACAGTCGAGCCGTCGCGACGCACAATTTCGTAGTCGGGCGTGTATCGAAAAGTCTGGCCGCTCTCGCGGAGAAGAAATGTTCTATCTTGAGCACTGCGAAAGCGCAGTACCTCCGGGCTGAACTCGAGCAGGAGGGTCGACGCCTCTTCGGCCAACGAGTACCAGGGCATCGAGCAAGCGTTTTTGATGGAAGGCGTGAAACCTCTAAAATTCCCGCCACTGCGGGTATCGTGGGAAGGCATGGTGATGTCTCCTGCGCCCTTTTTGGGCGCGTGGATGTCGGGGGCGCCGGTCCACATGGACGAGCGCCGGCCGCGTGGATGTCATTTCCACGCAACGAGGAGACGAGTTGGGCTTGACGCGGACGAGAGGAGGGCTATACTGGGACTTACCAGATCGCCAGTGCCCCCGGCTCGGCCGGGTCGAAGAAATCAATCCGTCCTCGATGGGTTGGTTTTTTCTTTTTTGTCGAATAGGCAGCACTCCTAATCCATTAGGTTGATGGGAAAAGACATCTTTGAGGAACGTTACCGGTCGAGCCTCATCACCAGTTCATCAAGCAAGGTGACTTCGTCACCGCTCAGACGCGTCGACACTCGCACCAAGCGATTGATCAGACGCAACGTATCCGAGTGCAGGTCGTCAGGTAGTCGCAGTTTCTTTTGTGAATCCCGGGCCGCCTCGAGCAATGAAGCGACATCTGCTTCGCCCATGCTCAGTGCCGCGGCAATGCGCTCGATTTGCTCGACTGACGGCGGTGGCTTCACTCCGCGCTCAAGCTTCCACACGTACTGGATCGCGACCCCGAGTTGCTTGGCCAGATTCGTCTGACTGAGGCCGGCGCGCTTTCGGTAATTCACCAGTGCCTTCGAGAACGGGGTCATTGCTTCTCACATGGACGTTTCCTGTCTCTCAATTTATGTCGTGACCCAGCCGGCCGGCAAGGGAATTTTTCTTTTTCTGCCTAACAACGCAGGCAGAAGAAGTCTCATGTGAATAGAAAAATAGTGGGGCTTGTTATGGGAACGCAGAAAATTAGAAGAAAATAATTTCCCTTTTTGTACAAGTGCCGACTCGCACTTTTCCCGAGTAGGCTCAATTCATTCGTCAAACTTCTGAATAGCGTACGCAGAGAAATCGACAAAAATTGATCTATAGGTGTTCAAACGACGCACAAGTTATCGGCGACCGATGAGCAGCGGTCGGCAGCCAACAGGCACCTGTTGTGTGAAAGTTACACTTTCAGGACAACTGCGAGCTGGATCGCGAAGAGGCGTGGCTAGCCATGTATGTGGTGCATATCACGACAAGAGGATTTGTGCGGTGATAACGTGTACTCGCCGCAAGACGGCCGCGCTGAACACCCCACCTTACTTTGGAAGTCGTTGAGACGATCAACAACACTGTTCCGCGCGATCCGCTCGCGCTCTCTCGAAAGCATGGTGCCGACCTCCGATTTCGAGCGACACAGAGTGGCATCCACCTTCAAAGGCTCGGCGAGTTCTCGAATGTGCGTCTGTTACATAAGCCTCTCTAGTGCCTCCAAGATCAACTCACATGCCGCACGATGCTCGACAGAGCGCGCCGCGAAGTTACGAAACCGCTCCTCACGCGTTTGGGACGCGCCTCGGCCTGAAGTGTCCTGGTCCAGCTCGCTTTGGTCTACCCGCACATATCCGTGCGCACGAAGGAGTTGCAAATGGGCACCGTGTGGCCGACCGGCCAACACAGATAGCGTGCGCCCAACGCCTGAAGTCGATGCTTGCCGACGAAATGGCCGGGTACGGGATTTGAGGCCGTCAATGTTAGATCGAGCTATAATGTCTTGTTTACATGGGGAAATGAGAGCTAGTCATAGCGGCGAACGGCGATGTGCGGAACTTGGGCTGTGTGCCCGCAGTGTCCGACTGCACGGTGCTAATGTCTCTATACAAGATCTCACGGCTCGCAACTTACAGCTTGGCTACTGACGAACGGAGGGGAACATGTCGACTAAGCAAGTTCTCGCACTCCTGAGTTCGCATATTGATGGGGACGAAGATCAGGTCCTCTCAATCGCATTGCAGATCGCGGCCCAGGAGGCCCGCCAAGGCCGACCCGAGGACGCAGATAAGCTCAAGCGCCTCGTCCAAAAAGCTCGGGATCAGCGCCGGACGAGCCAGCCTGCTGGTGGCCAAACACCGATACCTTTGGCGCGACCCAGAGGCGAACTACAGGGCCTGGTCGAGAGCGTCTATCCGAAAACCACTTTATCGAGCATGGTGCTGTCAGGCGATGTCGCCAAACGACTCACGCGAGTTGTCCGCGAGCAACAGGAGCGTGCTACCTTACTCGAGTACGGCCAGATACCGCTGACTCACATGTTGCTCGTCGGTCCGCCTGGCACAGGTAAGACAATGACTGCCTCAGCCTTGGCGGGTGAACTGCGCTTGCCGCTCTTCACAGTGCGTCTTGAAGCTCTGTTCAGCCGCTTCTTCGGTGAAACGGCCAGCAAGCTGCGATTGCTTTTCGACCAGATCGCTCAGACACGCGGGGTCTATCTGCTGGACGAATTCGATGCGATCGGAGCGCGCAGGGGTGATCCGAATGATGTGGGAGAAATCCGCCGCGTGCTGAATTCTGTTTTGGCATTCATGGAAGAACCCAATTCCACCAACAGCCTTGTGTTGGCGGCAACGAATCATGTAGAAATACTGGATGAGGCGCTGGCTCGTCGCTTCGATGAAGTGATCGAATACACGTTGCCAGATTCAGCTTCTGCTCGCGAAATCGTCGAGCGTCGCCTTGGGAAGTTCAAGCCGACCTCTAAAACTTGGACTACGCTTTCAAACTCGCTTGAGGGCCTCAGCCAAGGCGAGTTGGTCCGCGCTGCCGACGCTGTAGTGAAACATGCAATTCTCGAAGGTGCCTCGAAGGTGTCGCCCGACTCACTTCGCGAAGCGCTTGAGAATCGTAAAGCGCTGAAAGGGAAATTTAGACGCCGGTCCGACCATTAGACATGGGTCTGAGACCAGTTCAATCGAACGCAAAAGAAAAAGTGGGAACATATGGCGGCTCCCGACAACTTCGATGCAAGAAATCGGCCTCATATCGCAATTGACGCCTTCCGCGAAAGAGCGGACTACATCTTTCCAACGCGCAACCTAGAACGCAAGCCGCGCCGCGATGACTATGCAGCACACGCGGCAATGCTGCTGAGCCAGCTTAGTGTCGCACTCGGAGAAATTCCAAAGGCCGAAGCAGATCCCCGTCTTTCCATTCAGGGACTGAAGCCGGGGACGATCGTCGAGGTTACCACGGCCGAACCGCCCGCCGGCTCCCGCACCAAGGCGATCAAAGTCCCTGCCACGTTGGAGTTTCCCTCTCAAGAGATCGTCGTCCTTCGCTCTCAACGAAACGACAACCGCACCGAAAGCGCTTTGCTGTTCGTTCCCGACGATGCCCGAACTTTCCTAGCAAAGCGGATCACCGACTACGGCAAAGATCCCGGTAATCAACGGCGCCCCGATGTCGAGCGTTTTGAGGTTGTGGAACGAGTCCAAGCGATCGAAACCCGCGCGCTCTTCACAGGCGACACGGATCTCTCGGCAACTGAAATCGCATGGTGGGAAATCTGGGTCCGCCAGTCGGCCACCATGGCAAATCGCTTGATCAGCGCTGCACGCAACGCGCACATCGACGTACATGATGACCGCCTCGTTTTCCCGGACACAACGGTTCTCTTCTTTCATACTTCTGCAGCTGCGCTCTCTGCTTTCGCAATACGAGTACCAGGTGCGATAACGGAAATTCGTCGCGCAGTTGGGACCATCGAGCCGTTTCTTGCTCGAGAAGCGACGGGAATTGGTCAGCACGATTGGACCGAGAATTTAGCGAAGCGAGTATCTGCCCCTAGGCAGGACTCGCCCGTGGTTTGCACACTCGACACCGGCATCGCCGCCGCACACCCTCTTATTGCGCCAGGCCTCCGTGGTGCCTGGGCATACGATGCGGCCTGGGGCATCGACGATCACCATCCTGGCGGCGGCCATGGAACACCCCTAGCGGGACTCGTCTTGTATGGCGACCTTGACCCACTAATGAATGATGCACGCCCGGTGATACTGACCCACGGCACGGAGTCAATGAAGCTGCTTCCACCTCGCGGGTTTCCGCCGACTAAACCACCGAGCTATGGTGTCGTTTCTCAAGGTGCAGTCAGCGCCGTCGAAGCGGAACGACCGAACGTCCTACGAAGCTTCTGCATTGCGACGTCCGCGACCGACTTTCCACCGAACCGGCCGTCGACGTGGAGCGGCGCGATCGATCAGATTGCATCTGGGGCCATGCCGGTAGAAGCAAATGAAGACGGCCCAGCGGCTAGACGCCCGAAGCGGTTACTTGTGGTGGCGACCGGAAATGTCTGGGGAGGAATGACAGCAGACGTTCTTCCATCCCAGCCACTGGAAGACCCCTCGCAGAGCTGGAATGCCCTGACTGTCGGTGGTTTCACACGCAAGGAGCACGTGCCGTCGCCTCCACCCGTGTTGCAGCCAGTGGTACCGGCCAACCATCGCAGCCCCTTCAGTCGCGGCTCCCGCTCTCTCCCCGATGAACTCACACCTATCAAGCCCGAGGTCCTTTTCGAAGCCGGCAATATGGTGTCCGATACCACCGGATTTTGCGGATGGGCACCTACGGTATCGTTACTTTCAACGGGTTCTGACGTGCTAAACGAGCCACTGGTGCCTTTTTGGGCAACCAGTGCCGCCGCAGGTATGGCGGGCAACTTTGCCGGCCGCTTGCAAGCAGCTCGACCTGACCTTTGGCCCGAGACGCATCGGGCACTTACTGTGGATTCCGCGCGTTGGCCGGAACCCATTCGCAAAAAATTTATCGGCCGCGGTGCGCACTGGAAAACAGGCACCAAAGCCGAAAAGCAACTGCATCTTCGCGAATTCGGTTACGGCGTTCCGGACATCGAACGCGCTATCCTCTCGGCACAAAATGACGCGACCTTGATCGCCCAAGCCGAAATTCAGCCTTTTACGACTGGAGCGGACGGTAAGACTGGCGTTTTCCACGAGATGCACTTCTACGATCTGCCCTGGCCGTCTGCAGCGTTGGAGCTCCTCGAAAACGAGGTAGTCACGATGAAAGTCACGCTGTCGTACTTCATCGAACCGAACCTGACCGGTAAAGCAGCCACGCGCCCTGACACATACCGCTCCTACGGTCTTCGATTCGATATGAAGAAACGAGGCGAATCAGATACGCACTTTCGCAACCGGATTACGGCCATCCAAATGAAGGATGGCGCCGAAAGCGATGACGAAACGAGCTATTGGCTGCTAGGACCTAAAGCAATTCAGGCAGGCTCCCTGCACTGCGATCTTTGGCGCGGGCGAGCAATTGAACTAGCCGGTCACGACGCCATCGCCATCTATCCCGTAGGTGGCTGGTGGAAGTCACACATCGGACAGAAGCGCATCACCGATAAGGCACGCTACGCCCTCGTAATCTCGATCTCTGCGTCAGGGCACAATGTTGACCTCTACTCGGAGATCGAGACGTTGGTCGACGCGAAACAAATCCAAGTACCGCTTGGCTGAAATTCCGCGCCAACTCGAAGTGAGCCAGCGTAGCGGTGCTGTCTTGAGCCGCGCAGGGCTGCCCTTGCCAATTCATCAGCGTGACACGCGCTTCGACTGACTACGTCAATTTTTGTATCATGCTTCCGATAAGTGCTCCGATCAGTCTCGACGCGAATTTCTTCTGCAGGGTTACATACACTGCACCTTCGACGCAGAGTCTGGAGAGCGAAGAGCGATCGGTCGAATGCTGTCCGCTGCCCCTGTCGTTGAGCCCCAAATCCTCTTTCAGACGAGCGAACCGCCGGCCGGGCGATTCGGTGCCGTTAGGCGAACGAACAGCCACTGCATGACGTCATTGTCCAAGAGTCCACAGACGAAAACTGAATCCCAGTTGTTCTTTCCGTCGTGAATCTCGTCCGTCAGCTCGAGGTCCTTCAGCAAAACACGCTGAAGATCGTCTTCGCTTTGAGGTGGCTCTGTTAGGGCGCGAATCACCCGCTCCGGCTTCTGGCAAAGATGTTCCCACCTGTGAACGAGATACTTCAAGATGGCCGTCTTGGAAACAATCTCTTGAACATGAAATCCCACCGCGCCGTATTGAGGGTGCGCACGGTCCATCAGGATTTTCAGGCTCACGCGCGGTACACGCCCGAGGTCCTCGAATCGCGCCGCGATGAGCCGATCACCAAGGCAATCATCAAAATAGGGGTGCAGGATACGCTCGCCAGGTCCGATACCAACAGTCCTTTGTCCGCGGTTGATATTGCATTTGCACGCCGGAACCAAATTGAACGAGAAGACGGCAAAGGCGGTGTAAACCTCCTTCGGAAGTACGTGATCCAGCGTTCCTCGATGCATCGAACCGCACATCGGGCAAATGCGATCCTCATCGTCTTGGCGTAAAGCGGTGATATATGAAAGGTCTCCCGGAGGACTCGCGTAGTGAGCCTTCAAATACCCCTTGACCTCCTCCGGAAGTGCAATATTAGCGATTTTGTGCGCATCGCCAAGTGCCGCGCGATATTGTACGTAGCCGGCTGTAATTTGAGGTGCAATCGCCTGCAAATGCGGAAAGCTCTTCACACGTGCATTGTTCGATAACCGCTGAAGAGCACCCGCATCGTCAATTTGTGGTTGCGGTAGCTTATTCATCTCGCCCCCCCTGACTCGAGAGCAATGCGCAACGACCCAAGCATCTCAGGTGACAGTTGGTCTTTGTAGTCCGCGTATAACTTGTCCCAAGTCTGATAGCGTGCGAGCAAGCGACTCTCTACTTCTGATGCCAGTTGGGACGGCCCATCCTCGCCGAAGACGAAGTATGAAATGGAACCGACGTCCGCACCGAAAGTCTGGAGACGCAGCGGCTCACTGAACACATATCCTTCACTGTCCGCTCTAAGTACGGTCACCTGTTCGCGAAATACTTCCCGCACGAAATATGCAGAATGTGTCGCGATTACAGCTGCAGATCCGGTCTGGGTCAGCACCGAGTTGAGCAACGCGACAAACTGACTTACGAAATTTGGGTGAAGATGCGTTTCCGGCTCGTCAAGCAACAACAGCGAGCCATTCTCGATATACAGACTGGTTTGCGCCGCAAATCGCAAGAACGAAATTTCCCCACTGCTCAATGGGTAGTTTTGCCCGTTAACGCACCTGACTGGCTCTCTGTTTCCGTCTATCGACAAGTACAAATCGAGCAAATCATCACCTAATTTCTGATGTTCGGCTGCTACGCTTAGGTCGCCTGCCGCGTCATCAACGTCGCCCACCCTAAGTTCCGACAGGGGAACTGGCGCCTGCTCCTTTTGGGTTTTTAGGAGAACAATCTGCTCCCATTCGGATATGGCCTGAATGGCCGTCAGAAAAATCTTCCACCGAGGAAAGTTCCCTATGTACCCATCCGAACGAGCGACTTGAAGCACTATGTCAGCGACACCACTAGCGCGACGCGTCCGCCCGCCCCGGTTGAGCGCAAAGCGCTTATACCAGACGCTTGCGGTCTTCCTGCGCTCTGCGGGAAAGACTGATGCTGACTCACTGCTCGGTGCGAAAGCCAGAAGCCGATTCATCAGTACACGCCCCCGAGTGCTTGCTTCTCGCAACGATGAAGCATCACCGCTCAATGCAGCTCTCGCAATATTTCCGAGAGCTTGACTCTTGCCGACTCCATTCTTACCTATGACCACCGCGATGCGTTTTGGAAGCTCGTGTTTGTGTTCGAATCGAAACTCCAGTCGATGTCGATTCTTCCGCCCGTCAAGTTGAAAGCTAACCTCAATGTCGTTAGACATTTCTCCAAATCGTTCGGACTCCAACCCTCTCAAAATAGGACCGGCATTCTTGTATGCAAAAAATGCCTCAGATGTTCTCGTAAATGACCGCTGGAAAACTCTGCTCTCTGAGGCAAGCCTTGGAATATCGGAGCGTGGGTTCAATTCTCCAAGAGCAACCACGTCATTGATAGACATTAAAAGCATCTGCGTGGTGTCGACCCCAATTACACGTACAACTCGCCGATAGTCCGCGAGGGAGGGCAACATCGTATAGAAGCGGCCTGATAACTTTCCCGCATCTACGAGACCGGCTTCTCCTCCGCTTCTCAGCTCCCGCTCGAGACGCCCAACGTCACTTCGTTCGTCTGGATTGGACGTGACGTAAGCAAAGAATCCACTGATGGACATCAACTCTAAAGCCCCCACAAGCTTTACATGGATGTCTACGTCGACGCGAAATTCTGAGTCTTTGTACTTCTCTTGACTTGGGACAATAAGAACAGTCCATGGCAGCAGCGAGTCTAGCGAGGAATCAGAGAGGGCGAATGCTACCCGGAATCTTGGATCGAACGTTTCGCTGCTTTTTTTCGTTGTCATCGTTGAATGTTCACAAAGGCCTTGTCGCGGGTTAGCTGACTATCATCAGACTGGCACGTTGCCATTTTAGAAGCATCGGCCGCCTCACCGCATAGCAACCACACGACGCCGCTCTCATCACCCCATAATCCCCTTGTCCATAGCCATCGCTCGTCATTTCCATCACTCTCGACGCACCTCTTCCATTTCGACGAAGTGATAGATTTCCAATTTCATTGAATTTCAGAATAAAAATATCGAAAAACACAATAAATTTGCAAATACGCCGAAGTTTCGCAACCGATGTGAATTTTTATTCAAAGACAACTTATTGAGACTGCGGACATCTTTTCTGAGAGACAACAATAAGGGCGACCAGCGCCGAGCACGCCTCCCCTCCCCGTACCGGCATCCGTCAACAAAACTGTACCGGTACTGTACCGAAAACCGTCGCTACACTGACTCCATCCCTGTCTCGAACACGAATGGAGAATCCGCGATGGAATTCCTCACCCTGAGCGCGTTGCCCGCCGGCATGCTGTTCGCGCTCGTCACGTCGATCACGCCCGGCCCCAACAACACGATGCTGCTCGCCTCCGGCGTCAACTTCGGTTTCCGCCGCACGATGCCGCACCTGTTCGGCATCAGCATCGGCGTCGCGATCCTGATGCTGTGCGTCGGCTTCGGTCTCGGCGAAGCGTTCCGCCGCTTTCCGGTCCTGTACACGATCCTCGAAATCGCGAGCGTCGCCTACCTGCTGTACCTCGCATGGCGGATCGGCACGTCCGGCGAAGTGAAGGCGCAAGGCGCCAAGCCGCGCCCGATGACGCTCCTCGAAGCCGCCGCGTTCCAGTGGGTCAATCCGAAGGCGTGGATGATGGTGCTGACCGCCGCGACGACGATCCGCCTGTCCGCCGACTACGGGATGAACGCCGCGTGGATGGCCGTCGTGTTCATCCTGATCGGCTTTCCGTGCATCTGCCTGTGGGCCGCGTTCGGCCTCGGCCTGCGCCGCTTCCTGTCGAACCGCCGCGCGTTGCGCATCTTCAACGTGACGATGGCCGTGCTGCTGATCCTGTCGCTGTATCCGCTCATCGCACATCTGCTGCCGCAGTAAGCGCGCACCAGCGCACCCGTTGAGCTTCACTTCATGCAGGCGTACCCTTTCGGTACGGGCGCGTGCAACCGCTTCGGCGGTTGCGCCGCAACTGCATGGAGATTGCCGTGAAGCCAATGCTGAAAGCCGGCGAGCACATCGAGGGCATGCACTGGATTGCCGAGTACCATCCGCTGACGCACGAGATCCGCGTGCTGCGCGAAGACATCGAGATCGGCATCTACTGCGCGCCGCCGACGATGTTCGGTGAAGAGGAAGACATGGGCGCCGCGAACCTCGCCGATCATCGCAGCCGGGAAGCCGCGCTACGCGCGTATCTGCGCAACTTCGTCAAGGAACACGACGCGGAGGAGTAACGGCGCCGCGGCCGTGAAATCAACGGGCCGCTGACGCGGCCCGGTCTGCTGTTACGCGTCGGCCGTCTTCCGACCCACCGCAACACACGCGGAGCCGGCGCATCGCCCCGGCCCCGATTGCGCTCAATGCCCGAGCGACTCGATCTTGCCGCCCGGCTGCGCGACGCCATGCGGCCGCGCCATCTGCTTGATCAGCAACGCGAGGCATGCGAGCAGGCCAGCGACCGCGATCGTCCCGAACACGCCTGCGAACGAAAAGTGCCGGCGCGTCAGCTCCGCAACGAGGAACGATCCGGCGATCCCGCCGAAGCGGCCGACACCCAGCATCCACGCCACACCCGTGCCGCGCCCTTCGGTCGGGTAGAACGCGGCGGCGAGCGCCGGCATCGACGATTGCGCGGTGTTCATCAGCACGCCGGCGATGAACACGACCAGCACGAGCAGCCCCACATTCCCCGCCGCCTGCCCGATCGCATACACGCTGATCGCGGTCAGCGCATAGCACACGGCGATCACACGGTTCGCGTTGAAACGGTCCATCAGCACGCCGCACAGCACCGCGCCGACACCGCCGAGCGGGAACAGCGCGGAGATCAGGGTCGCGCTCTTCGGCGTGAGGCCGGCGTCCTTCAGCAGGATCGGCATCCAGTTGATCGACGCGTAGAAGATCACGAGGCCCATGAAGTACGCGATCCACAGCATCACCGAACCGACGATGTACGAGCGCGACAGCACGACGCCGAGCCCCTTGCTGCCCGTCTGCGGCGCGGTTTCGGTCATCACGAACGAGCTGGCGTTCAGCGCATCGCGCGAAATCCGCGCGAGCGTCGTGCGGATCCGGTCGACGCTCTGGCCGTGCGCGACCATGAAGCGCACCGATTCCGGCATCTTCAGCAGCAACAGCACACCGAGCAGCAGCGGCGTCACGCCGCCGAGCATCAGCACGCTGCGCCAGCCGAAATGCGGAATCATCCACGCGGCGAGAAAGCCGCCGAACGCCGCGCCGAGCGGGAAGCCGCAGAACATCAGGTTGATCACGGTCGCGCGACGCTTGTCCGGGCAGAACTCGCCCATCATGGTGACCGCGTTCGGCATCGCGGCGCCGAGCCCGACGCCGGTGATGAAACGCAGGATCGTCAGGTGCCCGATGGTCGTGGAGAACGCGGACACGAGGCACGCGACGCCGAACAGGAATACCGAGCCGAGCAGCAGCGAGCGGCGCCCGAGACGATCGGACAACGGGCCCGACACGAGCGCGCCGCAGGCGAGACCGAACAGCGCGGCGCTCAGCACGGGCGCGAGATCGGGTTTGGTGAGGTTCCATTCGCCGAGCAGCGACGGCGCGATGAAGCCGATCGCGGCCGTATCGAAGCCGTCGAGCAGCACGATCACGAAACACATCAGGAATACGAGCCACTGAAAGCCGCCGAACGGCTGCTCGTTGATGAAGGTCTGGACATCGACCACGGGTGTGCGATTCATCGCTAGTCTCCTTGTCGGCCGAAACTGGCGCTTGAGCGCTTGCTTCGGTCCCATCCAACATTGATATATGCAACAAGCGCGGCCTCGTGGCCGCGCCTTGCCTTCGTTCACGCACCGATTCGCCGCCGGCGCGTTCGTCGATCGTCACGGCTCGCCAGCATCGGCAGGCCGTGCGATCGGATCACTGCCGGCGCTCAGCCGGCCTCGCCTAGGCGGCCCCATCCTGTTCCTTGAAGATCTTGTCCGCGAGATGGAACGCGGAGTTCGCGGCCGGCACGCCGCAGTAGATCGCGGTCTGCAGCAGCACTTCCTTGATCTCGTCGCGCGTCACGCCGTTGTTGCGCGCGGCGCGCAGATGCAGCGCGAGTTCCTCGCCGCGGTTCAGCGCGACCATCATCGCGATGGTCAGCAGGCTGCGCGTATGGCGCGGCAGGCCGTCGCGCGTCCAGATCTCACCCCACGCATAGCGCGTGATCAGGTTCTGGAATTCGTCGGTCACCTCGGTGCGGTTCTCGATCGAACGGTCGACGTGCGCGTCGCCGAGCACCGCGCGGCGCACCTTCATCCCTGCTTCATAACGTTGCTGGTCGTCCATCGTCGGTGCCTCACGCGGTCAGGAAGTCGAGCAGCGCGCGGTTGAAACCGTCGGTGCACTCGATGTTCGAAATGTGCGCGGCGTCGAATTCGACGTGGCGCGCGCCGGGAATCGCGGCAGCCAGCGCACGGCCCTGGTCGGGCGGCGTCGACATGTCCTTCGCACCGGTCACGACGAGCACCGGCAGCGCGATGCCCTTCACTTCCTCGCGCAAGTCGGCCGCGTTCAGCGCGTCGCAGTTCGCCGCGTAACCGTCCTTGTCGGTATGCACGAAGGTGTCGCGAATCGCGTCGAACAGGCGCGGCTCGCGATCGACGAACGCGTCGGTGAACCAGCGCGGCAGCACGGCGTCGGCGAGCGCGGCCATCCCTTCGGCACGCGCCTTCTGCGCACGCGGCGCCCACACTTCCGGCGAACCGATCTTCGCGGCGGTGTTCGCCAGCACGGCACGCACGATGCGCGACGGGAAGCGCGCGGCGAGCGCGGCGCCGGTCAGGCCGCCCATCGAGATCCCGCAGAAGTGCGCGCGATCGATGCCGACGTGGTCGAGCAGGCCGATCACGTCGCCCGCGAGCTGGTCGACCGTGTACGAGCCAGCCGGTGCATCGGAATGGCCGTGGCCGCGCGTGTCGTAGCGCAGGATGTTGAAGTGCTGCGTGAGCGGGCGAATCTGCGGCGCCCACATCTGCAGGTCGGCGCCGAGCGAGTTCGAGAAAACGAGCCACGGCGCGTCGTCGCGCGCGGCACGGTCGATCCGGTAATGCAGTTTCACGCCGTTGACAGTGGCGAAGGGCATCAATGTTCTCCTGGTTGTTTCGCACCCGCGTGCAGCGCGAGCACGGCGTCGACGTAGGCCTGCGCCTCGCCGACGTAATGTGCGGGATCGAGCAGCCGCGCGAGCGCGTCGCGCGACAGGTGGGCCGATACGGTCGCATCGGCGGCGAGCACGTCGAACAGCGTCGCGCCGGTGCGCACGGCCTCCTTCGACGCATGCTCGACGACATGGTGCGCATCGAGCCGGCCGATCCGGTCGCCGAGCGCGAGCATCACGGCTTCGCCGAGGATCAGCCCGTGCGTCAGGTCGAGGTTCGCGGCGAGGCGTTCGGTGTTCACGTCGAGGCCCGCGACGATCTGCGCGATCTGCGCGAGCGCGCCGCCGGTCAGGCGCGCGAGGTCGGGCAGCGCGTCCCATTCGGCCTGCCAGCCGCCGAGCGCGCGCTCGTGCTCCTGGACCATCCCCGCGAACACGGTCGCGACGAGGTTCGGCGCGCGCACAGCAGCCGTCAGCACGGCCGCGCAACCGACCGGGTTGCGCTTGTGCGGCATCGTCGACGATCCGCCCTTGCCGGCGGCCGCCGGTTCGCCGAGCTCGCCGACTTCGGTCTGCATCTGCAGCGACACGTCACGCGCAATCTTGCCGAGCGTGCCGGTCAGCATCCCGAAGCATGACGCGGCTTCCGCGATGCGGTCGCGCTGCGTATGCCACGGCACGGCCGGCACCGCGAGCTTCAGGTCGGCCGCGAGCGCGGCGCTCACGCCGGCCGCATGCTCGCGCAGGCTCGCGAGCGTGCCGGCCGCGCCGCCGAACTGCAGCACCAGCGCGCGCGCGCGCAGTTCGGCGAAACGCGCGCGATGGCGCAGCAGTGCATCGAGCCATTGCGCGAATTTCAGGCCGAGCGTGATCGGCAGCGCCTGCTGCAGCCACGTGCGGCCGATCATCGGTGTCGCGCGATGCGTGCGCGCGAGCGTCGCGAGCGACGCGCACGCTTCGTCGAGCAGCGGCTCGAGCACGTCGAGCGTGTCGCGCAGCTGCAGCACGGTCGCGGTATCGATGATGTCCTGGCTCGTCGCGCCCCAGTGCACGAACTTCGCGGCCTCGGGGTCGTCGGCCTTCACTTGCGCGGTGAGCTGCTTGACGAGCGGAATCGCGAGATTGCCGCCGAGCGCCGCGCCGTGCGCGAGCGCGTCGGCGTCGAGCCGATCGGCGTCGCACGCGCGTTCGATGGGCGCGACCGCGGTGGCGGGAATCACCTGCTGCGCGGCGAGCGCGCGCGTGAGCGCGGCTTCGACGTCGAGCATCCGCTGGATCGTCGCGCGGGGCGACCAGATCCGGTTGAGCGGCTCGGTGCCGCAGATGAGGGAGGTCAGGCGGGCGCTGTCTTCGAGCATGGCATCAGAGTGGGGAAACGGCGTGCGCCTATTGTCTACCCAAGCGTGCCGGCGTGCGCTGGATCGCGCGCGCCGGCACGCTTGCCGTTCAGGCCGCGGCCTTACGCGTCGCGTCGATCAGCGGCACGCCGGTCAGCTTCTGCAGTTCGTCGAACGACAGGTCGGTGAAGATCTCGCTCACCGCCAGGCCGTCGGCCGTCACGTCGAGCACGGCGAGATCGGTATAGATGCGGCTCACGCACTGCACGCCAGTGACCGGATACGAGCATTGCGCGACGATCTTGCTCTCACCCTGTTTCGTCAGATGTTCCATCATCACGAACACCTGCTTCGCGCCGATCGCGAGGTCCATCGCGCCGCCGACGGCCGGAATCGCATCGGGCGCGCCGGTATGCCAGTTCGCGAGGTCGCCGTTCGCCGACACCTGGAACGCGCCGAGCACGCAGTAGTCGAGATGGCCGCCGCGCATCATCGCGAACGAATCCGAGTGGTGGAAATAGGCGCCGCCGGTGAGCAGCGTCACGTGCTGCTTGCCGGCGTTGATCAGCTCGTCGTCTTCCTCGCCGGGCGCGGGCGCCGGGCCCATGCCGAGCAGGCCATTCTCGCTGTGCAGGAAGATCTCCTTGCTCGGATCGAGGTGGTTCGCCACCAGCGTCGGCACGCCGATGCCGAGGTTCACGTAAGCGCCTTCGGGGATGTCCTGGGCGACGCGCTTGGCCATTTCATCGCGGGTCAGTCGTTTCATTTCGAGTTCCTCAGGGCAGTCAGGCGGCTTGGGATGCGGCACGTTCGGCAGCCAGCTCGGCCGCATGCGCGGCCTGCGGCACTTCGACGACACGCTGCACGAAAATACCCGGCGTCACGATGTGTTCCGGGTTCAGCCCGCCGAGCGGCACGACTTCCGACACCTGCACGATCGCGACCTTCGCGGCGCTCGCCATGATCGGCCCGAAGTTGCGCGCGGTCTTGCGATACACGAGGTTGCCCCAGCGGTCGCCCTTGTACGCCTTCACCAGCGCGAAATCAGCGTGGATCGGCGTCTCGAACACATACGACTTGCCGTCGATCACGCGCGTTTCCTTGCCTTCCGCGAGCTTCGTGCCGAAGCCCGTCGGCGTGAAGAAGCCGCCGATGCCGGCGCCGGCCGCGCGGATCCGCTCCGCGAGGTTACCCTGCGGCACGAGCTCGAGCTCGATCTCGCCCGCGCGGTACAACGCGTCGAACACCTGCGAGTCGCTCTGGCGCGGGAACGAGCAGATGATCTTGCGCACCCGCTTCGCCTTGAGCAGCGCCGCGAGGCCCGTCTCGCCATTGCCCGCGTTGTTGTTGACGATCGTCAGGCCGCGCGCGCCCTGCTCGATCAGCGCGTCGATCAGCTCGGACGGCATGCCTGCCGTGCCGAAGCCGCCGATCATGATGGTCGCGCCGTCGTGGACGTCCGCGACCGCCGATTGAAGCGATTCGAAAATCTTGTTGACCATGTCTCTTCCTGATACGAACCCGCGGCACGATGCGCGGCCTGTCGAGGGGACACGCGGTGTCGCGTGCCGCGCCGGAGGCCGTTGTCGACCTTCGGTATTTGTTCGCCATTCGAACCTAGATTCGATTAGCGAACGATGGCCGATCATAGAGTCGCGCACAGCGCGTTGTCAAGGCGGGATCCCTCGGGGGTCGGCTGGTCGTCGAACGGCAGGCCGACGTAGTTTTCGGCCAGCGACTGCGCGGCGGCCCGCGAGCGCGTCACATATTTCAGTTCGGCAAACTTCAGGCGATTGACGAACGGCGAGTCGTCCGGCGACGCATGCAGCATGTTCGTCATGAAGTAAGAGAAGTGCTCGGCGCGCCACACGCGTTCGAGACAGGTCGCCGAATAGCGCTCGAGCAACGTCGCGTCGCCGTCGCGGTAGCGGGCGCCGAGCGCACGGGACAGCGCGCGGACGTCGGCCACCGCGAGGTTCATCCCCTTCGCGCCGGTCGGGGGCACGATGTGCGCGGCGTCGCCGGCGAGGAACAGGCGGCCGTGCTGCATCGTCTCCGAGACGAAGCTGCGCATCGGCGTCACGCTCTTCTGCGTGATCCGGCCCTCGGTCGGCGTCCAGCCGGTGTCGTTCGAGAAGCGCGTGTGCAGTTCGTCCCAGATCCGCGCATCGGACCATTCGGCGAGGTTTTCGTCGGGCTTGCACTGCAGGTAGAGGCGCGTGACCGTCGGCGAGCGCATCGAGAACAACGCGAAGCCGTTCTCGTGATGCGCGTAGACGAGTTCGTCGAGCGACGGCGCCGCGTCCGCGAGGATGCCGAGCCATGCGAACGGATACACGCGCTCGAACGTGTTCAGCCGCTCAGCGGGAATCGTCTGGCGCGCGATGCCGTGGAAGCCGTCGCAGCCGGCGATGTAGTCGCAGTCGATGCGGTCCGCGCGGCCGTCCGCGTGCTTGAACGTGACGAATGGGTGCTCGCTCTCGACATCGTGCAGCGCGACGTCGGTGACTTCGAAGTGCATCGCGTGGCCATGCGCGTCGCCGGCCGCGATCAGGTCGCGCACGACTTCATGCTGGCTGTAGACAGTGATCGCGCGCCCGCCGGTGAGCGCGCTCAAATCGATGCGATGGCGCTGGCCGGAGAACAGCAGCTCGATGCCGTGATGCTCGAGCCCTTCGCGGCGCATCCGCTCGCCGAGGCCGGCTTCATTCAGCGTGTCGACGGTGCCCTGTTCCAGCACGCCGGCACGAATCCGGTTCTCGCAATATTCGCGCGAACGCGCTTCGACGAGGATGGCATCGACGCCTTGCAGGCGCAGCAGATGGGAAAGCAAAAGGCCGGACGGACCGGCGCCGATGATGGCGACCTGGGTGCGCATTGTTCGTCTCCTGTGTCGACCGGAGTTAGTGCTTCAGCACTTACTTCGGTCCCATGCCTTGTGCGGTCGGCCCGACTTGGCGCTTCAGCGCTTAGTCGGGACCCATGCAAGGCAAATTGGTTCGAGTAATTGAACACATTTGAGCGCTTTCCCGACTATGCAGCAACGCGATTCAGGAGATATGTTGTATACGCTTTCTAGATACTGGCCCCGGCGATGGACACGCTCGATCTGAACCTCATTCCTTACCTCGTCGCGCTCGACGACACGCGCAACGTCAGCCGCGCCGGCGACCTGCTCGGCGTGAGCCAGCCGCGCGTGAGCACGGCGCTCGGCCGGCTGCGCGCGTATTTCGGCGATCCGCTGTTCGTGCGCACGTCGCGCGGAATGGAGCCGACGCCGCGCGCGCTCACGTTGCTGCCGGCCGCGCGCGACGCGCTCGCGCAGATCGAGCGCGGCCTGGTCGCGCCGCACGACTTCGATCCGACGGCGAGCACGCATACGTTCTCGATCGCGCTGTCGGACGTCGGCGAGATCGTGTTCCTGCCGAAGCTACTGCAGGCATTCGCGTCGCGCGCGCCGCATGCGAACCTGCGCTCGGTCTCGCCCGCACACGACGAAGTCGGCCGCGGCCTCGAAGCCGGCTCGATCGATCTGGCGGTCGGCTACTTCCCCGATCTCGACGGCAACAACTTCTTCCAGCAGCGGCTGTTCACGCACCGGTTCGTCTGCCTGATGCGACGCGGCCATCCGTTCGAACAAGCGCCGCCGTTCACGGTCGAGCAGTTTCTCGGTTGCGGGCACGCGGTCGTGCGCGCCGAAGGACGTAGCCAGGAAGTGCTCGAGAAATACCTCGCGAAGCAGCGCATGCACCGGCGCGCGGTGCTCGAGACGCCGCACTTCATGAGCCTGCCGTTCATCCTCAGCCGCACCGACCTGATCGCGACGGTGCCGCACGCGATCGGCTATGCATACGCGGCCGAGCACGCGTTCATCGTGCCGGTCGAGCCGCCGCTGCCGCTGCCGCGCTTCGACCTGAAGCAACACTGGCATCGCAAGTTCCACAACGATCCGCGCACCGCGTGGCTGCGCGGAGTGGTCGCGTCGCTGTTCAACGACGAGCAGGACGAGTGGCCGAAGTGAAGCCGGGTGAGCGGCGGCCCGCACACACGAGCCGCGAAAGCATGAAACAATGGCCGGATATCCGCGCCGCCGCAGGCGGCCGCATTCGATGGAGCGACTAGATGGGTAAAAAATCCGCGCGGCCCGAGCCGGCCGCATCCCGCCCGAGCCGGAAAGAAGCCGAGGAAGCCGTTCGCGTGCTGCTGCGCTGGGCCGGCGACGATCCCGCCCGCGAAGGCCTGCACGACACGCCCGCACGCGTCGTGCGCGCGTACGAGGAGTTCTTCGCCGGCTATGCGCTGGAGCCGCGCGAGATCCTCGCGCGCACGTTCAGCGAAGTCGACGGCTACGACGAGATGATCGTGCTGAAGGACATCCGCTTCGAGAGCTACTGCGAACACCACATGGTGCCGATCATCGGCCGCGCGCACGTCGCGTATCTGCCGAACCATCGCGTCGTCGGCATCTCGAAGCTCGCGCGTCTGGTCGACGCATTCGCGAAGCGCCTGCAGATCCAGGAAAAAATGACCGTGCAGATCGCCGACACGCTGTTCGACGTGCTGCAGCCGAAAGGCGTCGGCGTGATCCTCGAAGCCGCGCACCAGTGCATCTCGACGCGCGGCATACACAAGCCGGGTGTCGAGATGGTCACGTCGCGCATGCTCGGCACGTTCCGCACCGACCCATCGACGCGGCGCGAATTCCTGTCGATCGTCGCGAATCCTTCTTCAGTCAACCTGACGAATACGTAATGCAGTCCACGAAGCAAGCGGCGAACGCGCCGGTCGTACTCGTGACCGGCGCCGCGCGCCGGGCCGGGCGCGCGTTCGCCGAGTATTTCGCCGCACACGGCTATCGCACCGCGGTCCACTACGACCGCTCAGCCGATGCCGCGCATGCGGCAGCCCGCACGATCGCCGAACGCGGGCACGACTCCGTCGCGCTGCAGGCCGACCTGTCGGATGCCGCGCAGATCACCGCGCTGATCGACCAGGTGTATGCGCGCTTCGGCCGCCTCGACGTGCTGGTCAACAACGCGTCGGTGTTCTGGCAGGACCATTTCCCGAGCTTCGACCTCGCGGCGTTCGACCAGGCGTGGGCCGTCAACTGCCGCGCGCCGATCCTGCTCACGCGCGCGTTCTACGAACGGGCCCGCGCGGCCGGCACGCAGGGTGTCGTCGTGAACGTGGTCGACCAGAAAATCAAGGAAAACTTCCACCGCGACCATTTCAGCTACACGGTCGCGAAGGCTGCGCTCGGCAACCTCACGCAGATGCTCGCGCTGTCGTCGTCGCCGGTGCTGCGCGTGAATGCGGTGTTCCCCGGGCTGATGCTGCCGAGCGACGACCAGACGCAAGCCGACTTCGAACACGCGAGCCGCGCATCGACGCCGCTCGCGCGCATCGCCGGCCCCGACGACGTCGCGAGCGCGATCCTGCTGCTGACGGGCAGCGCCTACAACGGCGTGGATTTCGTCGTCGACGCGGGGCAGAACCTGATTCGCGTCGACCAGGACGTGCTGTACAAGCATCGCTCGCCGGCCGGCAAGCACTGACCCCGGATGAGCGGCGCCGTTCGCGCGCCGCGTTACGGCTTCTCGGCGCTGCCGCCTTCGCGAACCTTGCCCTGTGCGACGCTCGTGCCGGGCGGCACGCTATGCGTGAGCCACACATTGCCGCCGATCACCGAGCCGCGCCCGATCGTCACGCGGCCGAGAATCGTCGCGCCCGCGTAGATCACCACGTCGTCCTCGACGATCGGATGGCGCGCATTACCCTTCACCAGCGTGCCTTCGCCATCGGCCGGGAAGCTCTTCGCGCCGAGCGTGACGGCCTGATACACGCGCACGCGCTCGCCGATGATCGCGGTTTCGCCGATCACGACACCGGTGCCGTGGTCGATGAAGAAGCTCGGGCCAATCTGCGCGCCCGGGTGAATGTCGATGCCGGTGGCCGAGTGCGCGATTTCATTGATGAATCGTGCGAGCAGCGGCACACCGAGTTGGTGCAAGGCATGCGCGAGCCGATGGTGCATCATCGCGAGCACGCCGGGATAGCACAGCAGGATCTCGGTGATGTGCTGCGCGGCCGGATCACCCGCATACGCGGCCTGGATGTCGCTGACCAGCAGCGCGCGAATCGACGGCAACCGCCGGCCGAACTCGCGCGCGATCTCGAACGCGCGTTCGTCGAGCTCGGCGAACGGCGTGTCCGCATGCTCGGGCAGGAACGGCAGCGCGCGGCGAACCTGCTCGGACAGGATCCGCAGCGTGCTTTCGAGCGTGTGGCCGACGTAGTAGTCGACGCTTTCGTCGGTCAGATCCGGCGCGCCGTAGTGCGTCGGAAACATCGACGCGCGCAGGCCGGTGACAATCTTGCAGATCGCGTCGCGCGACGGCAGCTCGCGGATGCCGCGCGGATGACGTGTGCGATGGAGTTCCTCGCGCGACTCGCGCAAGCCGGCGACGATTTCCTCGAGGCCCCACTGACGGACGGGTGATGTCGACATATGCCAATGCAGGCGGCCGCGCTCGATCGCACGGCCGCTAATAAAGTGACGGGTTCCGCAAGATTACCGCGTTTTCGTCCGGCAGCGGCACGCCGGAGGGATCGGCCGGACGGCCAACGTCGGCGCCGCGTGACGGCGTCAGATCGTGATGCTGCTCGCGTCGATCCAGCGCACGGCCCAGTCGCGCGCGTGCGCGATTGCGTCGCCTTCGTCGTTGAACTGGAGCTCGGTCGGGAAAAAACGGTTGGCGACGAGCTCCCCGTCGCTCGATCGGGAGATCACGACGTAGGGCTTGAACGACCCGTCACTGGCGCGCGCGGGCGCGCAATTCAACAGATAACCGCGGTGCGTGAAAGCAGTAGTCGCTTGCATGAATCCACCACCTCTAGTCCCTTGCTTTGTTGTTCACTACCCGTCTCTAAGGGTGCTGCGACGTCCCCGTGCGGGCAGAGGCGGCGAGACCGCATCCCCTGTCGCCGCTTCGCAGGAAAAGAATCATACTCTGTAGAAAACGGCGGTTCTAGCTGAAATAAATCATGACAAATCAGCGCGCGCCGGGCGATCGCGGCGATCGCCCGCGCGCCGTCTTCCCGTCTTGCCCGGAACGGGACTTGCTTCGATCCGGAGCGCTTCGCCGCCAGGAGAGCCGCGATGGAAACGTCAGCTCAAGGGCACGCCGTGCACCCGCGCAGCATCGAACTCGACAACGATGACACGCACGACAGCACCGTCGACACCGACGGCAAGAATCGCGAGGCCGCCCGTCTCGCGAGCGGCCTCGCGTTCTCGCCCGACCAGATCACGCGCAGCAACGCGTCGCTCGTCAACGCGATGCCGGAGGGCGCCGACGGGTTCGCCGGCTTCGACAGCCGGCCCGGCGGCAATCATCCGGCGTTCGCGCTGCGTGCCGGCTACATGGTGATCGAGAAGGGGTTCGACGCGCCGTCGCACCCAGCCGACGAGCCGTACGGCCCGATTCATCGGATGTACGGCAGCACGTACTGGCCCGGCCACGGACGCCGGCCGGAACGGGTGATCGAAATCACGACGGTGCCGGAGTAGCGCGCGCGGCGTTTGAATCGGTCGTCCGAGTGCGGGGTCGAAGCGGGGCCGGCGGCCAACGCGCGCCGGTTGTCCGGTCGGTATGTCGACCGCGCGATCTTTCGGATCGGCGCTGGTATCGATATCAGCGCCGGATTTCGGCATTCTCGGTTTCGCGACGTCGGGCGTCGAAACCCGAGCGACGCCGATGCACGGGCGTTGATCGAAGTCACGCCGTCGCGGCCGCGGATGCGGTCCAATGGAGGGCGAGGTTAGCGGTTTGTCAGGTGGTCGTCGGCATGCGCCGACGACGCCGGTGTGCGGCCCGGACGCGCTCGCACGCCGCGCCGTCGCACGATGCCCGTGCAACCGCGACCGGTGACGAGCCGATATCCGCACGACGCTCGCGCGCTGTCATTGCGCGCGGCCAACCGTTGCGATCTGTCGCGTCCATCGCGAAACGCGGCATGCAGCGCGCGCATGGCCCGCGATCGCTGCGCGCCGCCGCGACGGCCGAAGCGCCGCGATCGCGACGACCGGCACGTCGCTGCAGAGTCCCTGCCGTTGGTTTACTCTGCCTCGCAGCAACGCACCACCCGCTCGGCCGTTCGGCCGACTTTCGTCCAACCCGCCACTCGGAGACACTATGTACAAGCGCATTCTGGTTGCCATCGACGGCAGCGACACGTCCCGCCACGCGTTCGACGCCGCCCTCGTGCTCGCGAAGGAGCACGGTGCCGAACTGCAACCGTTCTACGTCGTCGAGAACGCCGCGATCTACTACAACGTGCCGGGCTATGACCCGTCCGTGCTGCGCGACCAGCTCGTCGCGCAAGGCAATGCGCTCGCGGCGGATTTCACGAAGCTGATGCAGGCGGCCGGTGTGAAGGGCGCGACGGTGATGAGCGAAGCGTCGTCGATCAACGACGTGTCGACGCTGATCCTCGATGGGGCGAAAGCGTTCGGCGCCGATCTCCTGGTGCTCGGCACGCACGGCCGCCGCGGGTTCCGTCGCCTCGTGCTCGGCAGCATCGCCGAACAGTGCGTGCGGCATGCAACGCTGCCCGTGCTGCTGATCCCGGCCGCCGCGCATACCGACGATCAGGAGGGCTGAGCGTCGGCGGCGTGCGCGGCGTGCGCAGCGCACACGTGCAACGGCATGCGTGCCTGCATGCCGCTGCGATGCCTGCGGCATGCGCGCGCGGTCGCGACGTTTTGTCACCCGACAGCGGCAAGTTGCGGTGGGACAATGATTTCGTCGATTCAACGCCGGAGTAAACGATCATGCTGACGCCCGTCGCCACACGCCCCGCGGCCCCGTTCCATGCAGCCAGCCGGGCTCCCCGCCAGGCCCCGCACTGCTCGTCGTGCGCCATGCGGCACCTGTGCATGCCGCAGGGCCTCGCACCCGAAGCGCTCAGCCGCCTCGAGTCGGTCATCTGCGCGGCGCGGCCGGTCAAGCGCGGCGAAGCGCTGTTCCGCGAAGGCGACACGTTCGACAACCTGTACGCCGTGCGCTCGGGTTCGCTGAAAACCGTCGCCACGCGCCACGACGGCCGTGAACAGGTCACCGGCCTGCACCTCGCGGGCGAAGCGCTCGGCCTCGACGGCATCTGCGACGATACCCACCCGCGCACCGCGGTCGCGCTGGAAGACAGCTCGGTCTGCGTGATTCCGTACAGCGCGCTCAAGTCGCTGTGCTCGGAGGCCGGCACGATGCAACTGCGCATGCACAAGCTGATGAGCGAGCAGATCGTGCGCGAAACGTCGCAAACCATGCTGCTCGGTTCGCTGAACGCAGAAGAGCGCGTCGCCGCGTTCCTGCTCGACGTGTCGTCACGCTACCTGAAGCGCGGCTATTCGCCGTCGGAATTCAACCTTCGGATGACGCGCGAAGACATCGGCAGCTATCTCGGCATGACTCTCGAAACGGTCAGCCGCACGCTGTCGAAGTTCCAGAAGCGCGGCCTGATCGAAATGCAGGGCCGCCTCGTGCAAATCGTCGATTTCGACGGCCTCCATCAAGTCTGACCCCGCGCGGCGCGCGACCTGCGCGCCGCCGCCCGCCCCTCCCGCCTCTCCCGCTTCGATCAGTCGAGAAACAGCGCGGCACGCGCCTTGAGCGCCGCGCTGAAGTCGTCGAGCCAGCCGATCGACAGGCGCCAGCTCTGCCAGTACAGCTCGATATCGACGGTCCGCCCGCGCGACATGTCGACCAGTTCGCCCGCCTGCAGTTGGCGATCGACCATCCGGTCCGGGCACATTCCCCATCCCAGCCCCGTTTCGCATGCGCGCAGGTAGCCCGCGACGTGCGGGATCCAGTGTTGCGGCGGATCGAGATCCGCACGCGTCACGCGCCGGATGAAGCGTGCCTGCAGGCCATCCTTCGGATTGAACATCACGCACGGCGCGCGGCGCAGCGCATCGCGCGTGATGCCCGCGCCGAAATAGCGGTCATAAAACGCCGGCGAACACACCGCGCGATAGCGGATACGCCCGAGCCGCGTCGACCGGCATCCCTGGATCGGCTCGGCCTGCGCGGTCACCGCGCCCTGCACGCTGCCGTCGCGAATGCGCGCGGCCGTGTAGTCCTGGTCGTCGATCACGAGGTCGAGCAAGGTCTCGCGCTCGGTACAGAACGGCCCGACCGCATCGATGAACCAGGTCGCGACACTGTCGTCGTTGACGGCCACGCGCAACGTCGGCCACGCGCTCGCGATCTGGCCCGGCAATGCGGGCATCCGGCCGCCCAGTTCGGCCTCGAGCAACTGCACGCGCTCCGTATGCCGGCACAGCAGCGCGCCAGACGTCGTCGCGACGCACGGCTGCCCGCGCTTGACGAGCACGCTGCCGACGCGCTCCTCCAGCAGCTTCACGCGCTGCGATACCGCCGACGGCGTGACGTTCAGCTCCTTGGCCGCCCGTTCGAACGAACCGTGCCGGATCACCGCGGCAAGGGCGTCGAGCAACGCATAGTCGAGCATTAGATTTCCTTAATCAGCATTAGGTGAATTAGCTTCTCTTATGTTGCGGCTGACCGCAGACTAGCGCTAACCGATTCCCCCGTCTACCGCCTCACCTTTCCCCATCATGAACTGGATCGCTTTTTCCCACGGCGCCGCCCTGTGCGGGTCGCTCATCGTCACCATCGGCGCGCAGAACGCCTTCGTGCTCCGGCAAGGCATCATGCGCTCGCATGTCGGCAAGATCGTGCTGCTGTGCGCGCTGTCCGACATGATCCTGATCGGCGCGGGCGTCGGCGGCGCGTCGGTGCTCGTCGAACGCTATCCGACCTTCGTCCATGTGGTGCTGTACGTCGGCCTCGCGTATCTCGCATGGTTCGGCTTCAACGCGCTGCGCCGGGCATTCAAGCCGGGACACGAAACGCTCGACGTCCGCGGCGACGCCGTCGCGCCGCCGCCGCAGAGCACGGTCGCGATCGTGCTGATGACGCTCGCGTTCACATGGCTCAACCCGCACGTGTATCTCGATACGTTCCTGCTGATCGGCACGGCCGGTGCGCGCGAGCCGGAAGGCGCGCGCCTCGCGTTCGCGATCGGCGCGATGGCGGTCAGCGTCGTGTGGTTCCTCGGGCTGGGATACGGGGCGCGACTGCTCGCGCCGTGGTTCCGCAAGGCCGTTGCATGGCGCGTGCTGGATGGCGCGATCGGCAGCATGGTGCTGTTTCTCGCGGCCGTGCAGTTGCGGTAACGCTTGATGCTGACGGATCGCGGGCGGCCACTAGCCGCCCGTGTTTCGTTCCGCTCCGATGCTGCGTCACAGTACGCCGGTTTCCACCCGCCTCTCGACCGTCCGCCGCCGCGCCCAGCCACGGCAAAATTCGGTTCCCGATCGAACGCAACCACACGAATCGTGCACATAGCGGACGATTCGCCCGTCATCCGCCGCAAGTCCTCCGTCACCGCGGCCACGCGATCGCTGCACGATTCCGGTCGATCGGCGAGAATATTCGAGCACCCCGCGACAACGGCGAAAGCGCGTCGCCCCTCCGCCATCCCATCGCATTCAACTCGGCCGATCCCGCGGTTCAATCCCGTCACCCCGCAGCATCAGGAGAGCAACATGGCACTACGCACCCTCGGCACGTCGGACATCCAGGTTTCCCCGCTCGCCTTCGGCGGCAACGTCTTCGGCTGGACCGTCGACGAAAACGCATCGTTTGCGCTGCTCGACGCGCTCGCCGACACCGGCATCAACTTCATCGATACGGCCGACGTCTATTCGGCCTGGGCGCCCGGCAACAGCGGCGGCGAATCCGAAACGATCATCGGCCAGTGGCTCAAGCGTTCCGGCAAGCGCGACCAGGTCGTGATCGCGACCAAGGTCGGCCTGCTCGAGGCGCGCGCGGGCCTGACGAAGGACAACATCCTGAAGGCCGCCGACGATTCGTTGCGCCGCCTGCAGACCGACTACATCGACCTGTATTTCTCGCACCGGGATCTCGCCGACACGGCCCCGCTCGAGGAAACGCTCGCCGCCTACCAGACGCTGATCGACGCGGGCAAGGTACGCATCATCGGCGCGTCGAACTACAGCGGCGCGCGCCTGCGCGAAGCCGCCGACATCAGCAAGCGCGCCGGCCTGCCGGCTTACCAGGTGATCCAGCCGGAATACAACCTGATCGACCGCGCCGAATACGAGCGCGATCTCGAACCGGTCGTGCGCGACCTGAAGCTCGGCGTCGTCAACTACTACGCACTCGCGAGCGGCTTCCTGTCGGGCAAGTACCGCAGCGAGGCCGACCTGAAGAAGAGCGTGCGCGGCGATCGCGTCGCCGGCTATCTCGATGCGCGCGGCCTGCGCATTCTCGCGGCGCTCGACGACGTGTCGGCGAAGCACGGCACGCAACCAGCCGCGATCGCGCTCGCGTGGCAGATCGCCCGGCCGACGATCACCGCGCCGATCGCGAGTGCGACGTCGCTGTCGCAGCTCGCGCTGCTCGGCGAAGCGATCCGCGTGAAGCTCGATGACGAAGATATCCGCAAGATCGACAAGGCCAGCGCGGTCTGAGGGCGTTCGCGGCCGGGCGGCGGCTTGGATCGCGGGGTTCGCGGTTCAACGGATCGATGGATTGCGGATCCGCGATGCGTTGGCGAGCATGATCGCGAATTGATGCGGCGTGCCCACGCCGCGACGAAAACACAATAAAAACGAAAACGGCGCGTGAACCACGCGCCGCTTCAACACCGGTTCCGCTGTTTCAACAGGCGCTGCGCAGCGCCATCGGCGACGCACCGTAGCGTTCGCGAATCGCGCGGCTGAAGTGCGCCTGGCTCGAGAATCCCCAGCGAAACGCGATCTCGCCGATGCTCGTCTTGCGCAGGCGCGCATCGACCAGTTCGCGATGCGCATGCGACAGCCGCTCGGACCAGATGTGCTGCGTGATCGAGTTGCCTTCGGCGGCAAAGAGCCGGCTCAGGTGCCGCAACGACAGCCCGACCGCATCGGCGACCGCCTGCGGCCCAAGCTCCGGGTCGCCGAGATGTGTCGCGATGTATTGCTTCGCAGTCAGCAGGTACGACAGCGACGCGCGCGATGCGCCCGCGCCGTTCACTTCCGCGTCGATGAGCTCCGCGACCAGCGTGCGCGTATGTTCGACGAAGCGCGCGGCGTCCTCTTCGACCGGATCCCTCATGAACCGCTCGACGCTCGCGCGCAGCGTCGCGCCGAGCATCGCGCCCGCGCCCGGTTTCGGCGCGATCCGCAGCGGCAGCGCCGCCAGCTCCGCGTCGAAGCGGTCGTCGAACGTGGTGATCGGAATGTCGACCAGCAGCTGCCGCATCGGCGTCAGGAATCCGAACAGGTAGGGCACGCGCGTGTCGTACACGACGACATCGCCGGCTTCCGCGAGCAGGCAGCGGTCGCGCTGGATGAAATACGCACGACCGCTCAGGATCTGGCACGCGAACAGCGACTCCTTCGGCAGTTGACGCACCAGCGCGGGGCTACGCTCGATCACGTGATCGCGGCCGCTGATGTCGGCGACGCCGAGCCCCGGCAGCGCGAGATCGGTTTTCTCGACCTCGAGCCCCGCCAGCGACAGCGACGAGCAGCGCAGGCCGACCAGCGTCGCGGCGTTGAACGCATCCCAGTACGCCATCCGGTCGCGCACCGGCACGTCGGCCGTCGAGCCTCGCGTGCATGAAAGAACGGTCGAATTCGTCACGTCGCCTCCTGGAATCGCCTGTCGTGCGGAGCGGCACGGATTGGGGGATGGTGCGTATGGGTATTGATGCAGTGCGGTGCGATGTCCGGCCCGATCAAGCAATTCGTCCAGCCCAGTCAAGAGCGCCGCGCACCGGCTGGCTAAAGTCGACCCCACGATACCCAACGACAAGGAGACACACCGTGGTCGACAAAGCCGTATCCGAATTCTGGCAAAACATCGCGCCGATTGCCAATCCGTTCAAGCCCGATGCGCTGCCGGAAGCTTACATCCCGAACGCGGCCACCGACGACGAGCGCTATTACGTTCCGTTCACCGAAACGGTTTCATCGCGGCCGCTGTGGATCTCGCCGTCGCAGAACAAATGGTGCGACATCCTGATGGCGAAGGAGGCGGGGCTCGTGAACCGCCACTATCATCCGCACGAAGTGTTCGCTTACACGCTGTCGGGCAAGTGGGGATATCTGGAGCACGAATGGACCGCGACGCGCGGCGATTTCGTGTATGAAACGCCCGGCGAAGGCCATACGCTCGTCGCGTTCGACCATCCGGAACCGATGCGCGCGTTCTTCATCGTCAAGGGCCCGCTGATCTGGCTCGATGACGAAGGCAACCCCGACGGCTACTTCGACGTGCATTCGTACATCGCGATGTGCAAGGCCCATTACGAGCAGGTCGGCCTCGGCGCACAAGCGATCGAGAAGCTGTTTCGCTGACGCGCGACGAGGCCGCTCATGACATCCCACCCCTCCTCCAGACCGGCATGGACGTATGAGAACAGGCTGCTGCTGATCCTGTTCATGACGTTCGGCTTCGTGTTCTTCGACCGCCTCGCGCTGTCGTTCCTGTTCCCGTTCATGTCGGCCGAGCTGCATCTGTCGAATACGCAACTCGGCATGGTGTCGTCCGCGCTCGCGCTCACGTGGGCGCTGTCGGGTGCCGCGACCGGCGCTTGGTCCGATGCGCGCGGCACGCGCAAGCCGCTGCTGATCGCCGCGGTGCTCGGCTTCTCCGTGTGCTCGGCGCTGTCGGGGCTCGTCGGCGGCTTCGCGAGCCTGATCGCGTTTCGCGCGCTGATGGGCATCGCCGAAGGGCCCGTGCTACCGCTGTCGCAATCGCTGATGGTCGAGAGCTCGACGCCGAGCCGCCGCGGACTGAACATGGGTCTGCTGCAGGGCTCGGCCGCCGGCCTGCTCGGCGCGATGATCGGCCCGCCCGTCGTGATCGGCATCGCGACCGCCTACGGCTGGCGCGAGGCGTTCTACGTCTCGTGCATTCCGGGCTTCCTGATCGCGTTCTGCATCTGGCGCTGGGTGCGTGAAGTGCCGCCCGGCGGCGTACGGCACGCACAGGCCGTCGGCGCCGGCGCGCCGGCCGCGAGCGGCGCGGCGATCAACCGCTGGACGCTGCTGAAGGAACGCAACATCCTGCTCTGCGTGCTGATCAGTTGCTTCTTCCTCACGTGGTTCGTCGTGATCATCTCGTTCGCGCCGGTCTTCCTCGTGGAAAGCCGTCATCTGTCGCCGGCCGACATGGGCGTCGTGATGACCTGCCTCGGCGCCGCGTGGGTGTTCTGGGGCTTCGCGGTGCCTGCGATCTCCGACCGCATCGGCCGCAAGCCGACGATGATCGCGTTCGCGCTGATCGCGGCCGTATGCCCGGTCGTGATGATCCATGTCGGCTCGGTCTGGGCGCTCGGCGCACTCGTGTTCGTCACGTACACGGGCCTCGGCTGCTTCACGCTGTTCATGGCGACGATCCCGGCCGAAACCGTGCCGCCCCGCGCGATCGCCAGCGCGCTCGGCCTGATCATGGGCGCGGGCGAGCTGATCGGCGGCTTCGTCGCGCCGACCGTCGCGGGCTTCGCGGCCGACAGGTACGGCCTGCAGTTCGCGATGTGGACGTCGGCCGCCGGCGCGATTCTCGCGTGCGTGCTGTCGTTCGGCCTCGTCGAAACCGCGCCCGCCGTGCTGCGCAAACGCGCGCTCACCGACGCCACCGCCCGTCTCGATACCCAGAACCTCGGAGGACGCTGACATGCGTGCACTTCAATGGCACGGCCCGCGCGACCTCCGCGTGGTCGATCTCGACACGCCGCGCGCCGGGCCCGGCGAGGTCCGCATCGCGGTCGCGTATTGCGGCATCTGCGGCAGCGACCTGCACGAATATGCAGACGGCCCGCACGCGATTCCCGTCGACACGCCGCATCCGCTGTCCGGCCGCACCGCCCCGCTGACGCTCGGTCACGAGTTCTGCGGCACCGTCGTCGAAGTCGGCGCGGGCGTGACGACGCTGACCCCGGGCGACCGCGTCGCGGTCGAGCCCGAGTATCACTGCCACCAGTGCGCGTACTGCCGCTCGGGCTCGTACAACCTGTGCGTATCGATGGGCTTCGCCGGCCTGATGGGCGATGGCGGGATGGCCGACTTCGCGGTCGTGCCGGCCTACATGCTGCATCGACTCCCCGACGACGTCAGTCTCGAACAGGCCGCGGTGATGGAACCGGCGGCCGTCGCGTTGCATGCGCTGCGGCGCGGCGAGCTGCGGCTCGGCGACACCTGCGCGGTGTTCGGGCTCGGGCCGATCGGCCTGCTGCTGATCATGCTCGCGAAGCTGCAGGGCGCGACGACCATCGTCGCGGTCGACGTGTCGCCCGAGCGGCTCGCCGCGGCCGCGCGCTTCGGCGCGACGCACGCGTTCGACGCGCGCTCGCTCGACGCGCAGGTGCTGCGCGACGCGATCCGCGAAGCGGCGGGCGGGCTCGGCGTCGACGTGAGCTTCGAGGCGGCCGGCCTGCCGGCCACGTTCGAGGCCGCGATGCAGGGGCTGCGCAAGGGCGGCCGCCTCGTGATGGTCGGCCTGATGCCGCATGCGGGCTTCGATGCGTTCCGCGCGGTCAACGACGAGCTGACCTTCACGGCGAGCGTCGGCTACCGGCACGTGTATGAAGACCTGCTGCGGCTGATCGCGTCCGGCGCGCTCGATCTCACGTCGATCGTCACGCGCACGGTCGCGCTCGACGATGCCGTCGCCGACGGCTTCGACGCGCTGCTCGCCGATCGCGCGCAGATCAAGATCCTGGTTGCGCCGCCGCGCCGGCATGCGCGCCGTCTTCACACCGTCTGGAACATCGAGCATGAGCCGCCCTTGGTCGTTTGACGGCAAGACCGTCGTCGTGACGGGCGGCACATCGGGCATCGGCGCGCGCACCGCGTGGCGTTTCGCGGAAGCGGGCGCGTCGGTCGTCGCGCTCGGACTCGAGGCCGCCGGCCCGCATGCGCCGGTGCATCCCGGGATCCGCTGCGTGGAGCTCGACGTGACCGACAGCGAAGCGTTGACGCGCAGGATCCGCGCGCTGCCGCGCGTCGACGCGCTCGTCAACGGCGTGGGCATCAGCCGGCACGCCGACGAGTACAGGCTGGACCAGTTCGAGCTCGTGCTGAACGTGAACCTGACGTCGGTGATGCGAGCATCCGACGCCGCGCTGCCGGCGCTGTCGGCGAGCGGCGGGAGCATCGTCAATGTCGCGTCGATGTACACGTACTTCGGCAGCAAGGACCGCCCGGCCTACGGCGCGAGCAAGGGCGGCATCGCGCAGCTCACGCGCTCGCTCGCGCAGGCCTGGGCCGAGCGCGGCATCCGCGTGAATGCAGTGGCGCCCGGCTGGATCGACACGCCGCTCAGCAGCGCGCTGATGGCCGACACGCAGGCGTCGCGGCGGATTCTCGAGCGCACGCCGCTCGCGCGCTGGGGCACGGCCGACGAGGTCGCGGAAGTGATCCTGTTCCTGTGCTCGCCCGGCGCGTCCTTCGTCACCGGCGCGATCGTGCCGGTGGACGGCGGGTATTCGACGGTATAGCGGCCGGCGCACGCGGGCATCGGCGCATGCGCTGCGCGCCGATTCACTACCTTCATATCAATCAGTAGTCCCATCAAAAATATTCCGGAAAGACCGGAAACATGTGAGGAGCATCTGGAGATGACGAAAAAGACCCTGCTGGCCCTCGCGGCCTGCACGATCCCGGCCGCGGCCTTCGCGCAGAGCAGCGTGACGATGTTCGGGCTGCTGGATGCCGGCATCAGCTATGTCAGCAACGAAGGCGGCCACGGCAACGCGAAATTCGACGACAACATATTCTTCCCGAACCTGCTCGGCTTCGAGGGCAAGGAGGATCTCGGCGCCGGCACGCGCGCGATCTTCCGGCTCGTCAATCAATTCTCGCTCGCGAACGGCTCGATGATCGGCGGCGGGTTGTTCGCGCGCACGGCCTATGTCGGACTGCAGAACGACCGCTACGGCACGCTGACGCTCGGCAACCAGTACGAGTTCATGGTCGATTCGCTGGCCGCGAGCGGCAACGAGATCGCGCAGGATCTCGTCGGGCTGTACGGCTTTCGCAACGGGCCGTTCGACGCGCTCGCGCTGCCGAACAACCCGACCGGCGCATTCGACTGGGACCGCGTCGCGGGCAGCAATCGCGTCGCGAATTCGGGCAAGTACACGAGCGCGTCGATCTCGGGCCTGACCTTCGGCGCGCTGTACGGCTTCGGGAACGTCGCGGGGTCGGTCGGCGCGAACAACACGGTCAGCGTCGGTGCGAGCTACGACAACGGCCCGTTCGGCGCGGGCGCGGCCTATACGAACCAGAAGTACGGCGCGGCGGATGGGCGCCCGGCTACCACCGTGCGCAACTGGGGCGCGGGCGCGCACTACACGCTCGGCACGGTGACGGCGAAGGCGCTTTTCACGGCCGTGCACAACGCGTGGAATGGCGCGGGCGTGTGGTCGGCGGAGGCCGGCGCCGCCTGGCATCCGTCGCCGGTCTGGGTGATCGGCGCCAGCTACACGTACATGAAGGGCAACGACACGCTCGAGAACACGCATGCGCACCAGCTCCTGGCCGCCGTCCAGTACTGGCTGTCGAAACGCACGATGGTGTACGTCGCGGGCGTGCATCAGCGCGCGAGCCACGGCAGCCACGCGCAGATCAACGGCGTGATGGACGCGAACGGCGCGTCGAGCGGTGCGCTGCAGTCGGTCGCGCGGATCGGGTTCAGTACGCGGTTCTGAGCGGCAGCCGCTTGTGACTGAAACGCCCGCCCGGTCCTGCCCGGGCGGGGTTCGCGGGAGGTGGCTTCGTCAGAAGCGAATGGTCACCGCTTTCGGCTCGGTATAGGCGTCGATGAACGACGAACCATATTCGCGGCCGATGCCGGACCCCTTCGCGCCGCCGAACGGAACGGCCGGGTCGACCAGCGTATGCATGTTCACCCACACGGTGCCGGCTTCGATGCGCGACACGTAGCGCAGCGCCTTCGACAGATCGTTCGTCCACAGGCTCGCGGTCAGCCCGAACGGCGTGTCGTTCATCATCGCGATCAGCTCTTCCTCGTCGTCGAACGGCACGAACGCGCCGACCGGCCCGAAGATCTCCTTGCGGTACGAAGCCGATTCCAGCGAACGCGGCAGCACGATCGTCGGCTTCACGTAGAAGCCGTCGCGCGCGTACGCGCCGCCGCCGGTGACGATCGTGTCGCCTTCCGAGCGTGCAAGGTCGAACGCGTCGACGCACTTGCGGAACTGCGGTTCGTTGCAGACGGGGCCGATCATCCCGGCGTCGTCCATCGGATCGGCCGGCTGGAAGGTGTCCAGGCGCGCCTTCATCTTCTCGACCACCTCGTCGAACGTCGAACGATGCACGAAGAAGCGTTCGGCCGACGCGCACACCTGTCCGCTATGCAGGAACCCGGCCTCGACGATGCCGTCGAGAATCCTGTCGACCGGCGTATCGGCCAGGAACGCCGCCGCGTTCTTGCCGCCCAGCTCGAGCGTGAAGCGCGTGAAGTTCGCGTTGACGGCTTGCTCGCCGATGATGCGACCGGTCGGCACCGAACCCGTGAACGACACCTTCGCCACGCGCGGATCGCGGATCACCTTCGCGCCGACCTGGCCGGTGCCGTTGATCACGTTGAGCGTGCCGGCGGGCAAGCCGGCTTCGGTCGCCAGCTCGGCGATGCGCAGCATCGTGAGCGGCGTGAACTCCGACGACTTGATGAGCACCGTATTGCCCGTCGCGAGCGCCGCGCCGAATTTCCACACCGGGATCATCACCGGGAAATTCCACGGAATGATCCCGAACACGACGCCCAGCGGTTCGCGCAGCGTGAACGACGTGTAGCGCTCGCCGTTCATGCTGGGAAACGACGGGGCGAGCGTTTCGCCCGCGATCTTCGTGGCCCAGCCCGCGTAATAGCGCAGCCAGCGGGCAGACCAGCCGACCTCGATCACGCGCGACAGCCCGATCAGCTTGCCCGACTGCGCGGTTTCGATCTGCGCGATCTCTTCGCCATGGGCTTCGATCAGGTCCGCGAAGCGCAGCAGGATGCGCTCGCGATCGGCCGGCGTCAGGTTTGCCCACTCGCCGCGGAACGCGCGATGCGACGACGCGAGCGCGGCTTCGACGTCGTCGTCGGTCGCCTGCGCGACCGAGCCGATCACCGCGCGCGTCGCCGGATCGTGCACGTCGATCCGTTCGCCGCGGCCGGCCACCGCGCGGCCGTCGATGTAATGACCGTGTTCGCGCGCGAGAAACGCCCTGACTTCGTCCAGCATCCGAACCAGTGCCATCTGTATTCCTCCGGAAATCCAATTGAGTATGAAAGACCCGATCAGGCCGCGTGGGCGATCAGGTCCGACGCCTTTTCGGCGAGTGCGATGGTCGGCGCGTTCGTGTTGCCGCTCGGGATGCTCGGCATCGTCGAGCTGTCGGCCACGCGCAGCCCCGCGATACCGTGCACGCGCAGTTGCGGATCGACGACGGACGACGCCGCATCCGTGCCCATCCGACAGGTGCCGACCGGGTGATAGACCGTCTTCGCCGCGCCGCGCACCCAGTCCTCGATCCCCGCGTCGTCGTCGGGCGGGCAGTCCGGCGAGAAGATCTCGTCGACGTGCTCCGCGAGCGCCGGCTGGCGCAGGATCTTCAGCGCGAGCTTCGCCGCCCGGATCTGGCCGTCGACGTCGCGGCGGTCGGCCAGATAGCGGCCGTCGATGCGCGGCAGCTCCTGCGGGTTCGACGAGCGGATCGTCACGCGGCCGCGCGAATACGGTTGCAGATGGCCGGTCTTGATCGTGATGCCATGCGTGCGACCTGCCGTCACGCCAATCGGATCGTCGAACGAGTCGATCGTCGGCAGGAAGTGGAACTGGACGTCCGGCTGCCCCTGCCCGCAGGTATCGACGAACGCGAACCCTTCGAGCACCGGTGACGTCAGGATCCCCGAGCGGAACCACTTCCACTGGATGCCGTGCTTCAGCGCGCGCCATCCCTTGTCCTGGCCGTAGAGCGACACCGGCGTGCGGATCGTCGCATTGACCGACATGTGCATGTGATCGTGGAAGTTCTCGCCCACCGGCAGCACGTGCCTGACCTGCACGCCGGCGTCCTCGAGCACCTTTTGCGGCCCGATGCCGGACAACTGCAGGATCTTCGGCGAGCCGATCGCGCCGGCCGACACGATGATTTCGGCCCGGGCGCGCGCCGTCACGCGACGGTTGCCCTGCCGATACGTGACGCCGGTCGCGCGGCCGCCTTCGATTTCCACGCGCTCGACCAGCGCATCGACTTCGAGGCTGAGTTCCGGACGGTTGCGGATCGCGCTCAGGTAGGTCGCCGCCGTGGAGCCGCGCTCGCCGTTGAAGATCGTCGCCTGATAGAACCCGACGCCCTGCTGCCGCTCGCCGTTGTAGTCGACCAGGTAGTCGAGCCCCATCTGCTGGCCCGCCCGCACGAACGCCTGCGACAGCGGATGGCGATAGCGGATCTCGGTGACCTGCAAATGCCCGTTGTTGCCGTGATAGGGCGCCGTCAGCGATTCGTTGTTCTCGGCCTTCGCGAAGTAGCGCAGCATGTCGTCCGCGCCCCAGCCCTTGCAGCCGAATTCGGTCTCCCAGCGGTCGTAGTCGTTGCGGTGCCCGCGCACGTACAGCATTCCGTTGACCGAACTGGAGCCGCCGAGCACGCGCCCCTGCGGCACCGCGATCGAGCGGCCCTTCACGTCGTCCGACGGCTCGGCCGCATAGGGCCACGTGTAGCGCGGAATCGCCTTCGCCAGCCCGCCCGGCATGTGGATGAACAGATCCTTGTCGTGCCCGCCCGCTTCCAGCAGCAACACGGTGCCCAGGCCGCGCTCGACGAGATGGGTCGCGATCGTGCAGCCCGCCGAGCCGGCGCCAATGACGATGTAATCGAAAGTTCTATCGGACATCCTGGTATGCGCCCGCTGTCGTGCGCGCGACGTTCACCGGCGCGCGCTGCCGCCGCATGCGTCCGTCGCCCGGCCTGCGGCGGCGTCTCCTTGAAAATCGGTGGTTGTTTCTCATGGCGCGAGCCAGCCCGTGCGATTCGACGCGCCGACGGGCTGCGTGCAAGCAAGTGCCCGATTCGACAGGACAGCTTGCCGACCGCTTTCCGATTCTAGGGATGCGCCGTCGGCGCCGTTCGGCGATGCGTGCACACTTTTGGCTTCAGCGTGCAGATCGATGCCGTCGCGCGACGGCGACCCCGGAGAACGTGGAGAAACCACGATTGACGCCGCTGGGCCAGGCTGTCGACAATGGCGGTGTCTGAACGCGCGTCCCGATCGTTTGCATTAACCTTGGCGCGTTCCCCGGCCCTCTCCCTCTTCAGGCAATGGCACACGAACTCGTCGTCGACGCCAGCAACAGCAGCGCGAATCTGCGCGACCTGATCGCGGACAGCTTCCTGCCGCTGGTCTTTCACGACACCGGCTCGCAGTTCCGGATGTCGGTGCGGGTTGCGACGGTGGGCGGCCTGCGCATGGCGGAGGTCGACACCACCGCGATCCGCGTCGATCGCGACCGCTCACTCGCGTCGCGCGCGGACAGCGATTGCTACAAGATCCTCTTCCAGATCGCCGGACAAAGCCGCGTCACGCAGCGCAACGCGACGTCGATCGTCAATCCCGGCGAGTGGGTGATCTACGATGCGACGCAGCCGTACATGATCGAATCGACGAACGCGTCACGCTTCGTCGCCGCGCTGACGCCGCCGAGAAGCGGCACGATGTGGCGCTGGTTCGTCGAGCGTGCGGGCGTGCAGGTACGCCGAACCGTCGGCAATGCGCAGTTGGCCCTTCAATCGATCCACTACCTGATGGACGGGCAGGTGCCGAACGATCCGGAAAGCCTGTTCGGATTCGAGCAGTCGACGCTGATGCTGCTCGATTCGGTGATTCGACGCGAGGCGAGCGATTCGCTGACCGGCGCGGATGCGCGCAGCGCTGCCCTGCGCATGAACGCGGAAATCTACCTGTCGCATCACTACAGTGATCCCGACTTGTCGCCGGACAAGCTGGCGAGCGCGCTGAACGTGTCGCGGCGCACGTTATATAGCGCGCTGGCCGCATCCGAGCGGACACCGCAGAGCCTGATTCAGGAGTATCGGCTGCAGGCGAGCCGCCGCGCGCTGGAAGATCCGGCCGATACCAATCGCACGCTGCTGGAACTCGCGATCGCGTGCGGGTTTTCGGACATCACGCATTTCGGGCGGGCGTTCAAGGCACGGTTCGGGTGTAGTCCCGGGGTGTATCGGGATGCGTATCGGAGTGCTCCGAGCGAGTGATGTAATCCGCATGGTGCGAATCCGCTGATCGGTCGGGCGGATCGCAGCGTCCTGCTGCAAGGCTTTGCGCAGCCCCCACGAGCCCAATATTTTCGCGAATCCGGATCGCCCGACGATGAAGGCGCGGCGCCGGCTCGAGTCGTTGCTTTCGTCCCCCTCGACGACGACTACTGCCCCCCTGCTTCCCTCATGTCCTGCCGGCCTTCGAGCTTGTCTGCCCAGAAGCCGGCGAAACAGCTCAGCGTGTCGATCGACATCGGCAGATCCCGGGGCACGAAGCATCGACATATCCGGCCCACTGCAGGACGCGGGTTCCGGCGACGCCGGGACATCCGTGCACCGGATGCAGGATTCAAATGCACGCGTGCTGTAAGCGTGTGTAATCGATTCGCGGATCGATCCTTCGTACGCTGTCGATACTCTTCCGCGCGCCGCCTTCTCCGCAAGCGCCGCTTCGCAGGATGGGAGAGATGCAGATGCCACGGGCGTCGTCACTCAGCAGAGTGTTTTTCAACGAGAAAGCGTGAAAGGAACTGCCATGCCCAAAATCTTGGATACCTTCAAAATCGTCGATGTGCTGATCGCGTTCGATGTCGACGAGATCCTGAAGAGCAACAACAACTCGCTCAGCCAGCATCCGGACCAGCCGACGTCGCTCGGGAACAATCCCGATACCGTCTACATGATCACCACGCTGGCGAATGCGGCGTACGGCTACGGCCAGGGCACGACGCAGGGACAGAGCGAGGGCGAAGGAGGCAGCAATCTGCGGATCAAGGCCGAGGTCGCCGACGAGATCCGCTGGCGCACCGTGTCGCTGACCGGCACGGCCGAATACAAGTGCTTCTTGTATAACTTCGTTCCGAAGACCGCCAATCTGCTGGGCTACGTTTCGTACCTCACCGACAACAGCACGGAGCCCTATCCGGCGCCGGGCTGGCCCGAGAACAACAGCGTGAACGAGGAAGCACGCGCGGACTACTACGCGAAAGCGACCGTGGTCCGCCCCGGCAACAACGAAACGTATTCGTTCGTCGCCGCCATTTACGATCGGCACGCGCAACTGAAGGGCTACGTCACCTGGGATGCGTACCTCACCATCAGCAACCAGTGATGCCGAACAGGCACCTCGACATGGCCGGGGCATGATCCGCACGCGGTGCCCGGCGGCACCGGGCGTGCCGAATCGGTCCGCCCGGCGCGTTCCGCCGCCGCTGACGCGCCCGCGGTCATGTCACAGAAACAGCAGCGCCGGATTCAGCTCCATCTCATCGCAAGGCTGCGCACGCCAACCCCGTTCGACCGGCACCGAATACAACCGTCGCGCGCCGAACCGCGGCCAGAAATGACACAGCCCCGGCGCGATGACCTGCACCACGGACAAGCCGATGTCGGGCCGCGTCTTGTCGACGACGAGCACGTCCATGCCGGCCGCCGCGATGCGCCCCGTGCAATGCGCGAGCGCTGCCGGTAACGACGCGGCCTCGACCGGTTGCCACGTCGAACGCGTCGTCGCACGCGCGCCCGCCGCCGGATACAAAAATTCGGTGGCCGGGAGCTTGTCGCGGTCCCACGGAGGCGGCGCATCCGCGGCGACATCGAGCAACTGGTTGACTTCGGTCAGTGCCCGCTGCACCGCGATCCGGCCGTCCGGATGACAGCCGAAGCCGATCGAGAAGCGCCCGTCTTGCGGATTTTCCGCGAGCGCGGCCACGGCCGGCACCGCGAGATCGGTGGTGATGTCGAGCGCCCACAAACGCCACCCGAGCGTCGCGTATTCGTGCACGAGCGCATCAAAATACGAATCATCGAAACTCGCGAGATCGATGCCGGGGCGTGCAAGCCGGTTGTACCACCAGATCGCGACCGCATCGCGCTCGATCAATTCGAGCATGCCTTGCAGAATCGCCTCGTCGATGCTCGAACCCGCCGCGCAGCCGTTTGGGTTGTGCACGCACGCGGCCGGCGCCTGCGCACTGTCCGGCGTTTCCGCATAGCAGTAGCTCAGCGGCACGAGGCGGCGCCTGCCGCTCACCAGTGACCATGCAGGCGTCCAGTCGATCACGTCGCGCGACGTGAAGCGCGGAGGCACCTGCTTGCGGACATCGCGGGTCAATGCATTGATCGCGTCGCGCGCATCGAATTGCCGTTCGCTGAACTGCTGAAGATCGTTCACGTGGATGGGCTCGGCGTCGCAAACCGGATCGGCGAGCAGGCTTTCCATGCTGCCGGTCAACCTCGCCTCGTCGCCCTGATACACGCTGCTGAATCGTTCGAGCGCTTCGCATAGCGCGCTCACGCGTGCTTGCTCGTCGGTGCGGCCTTTGCCGGAGCAGATCCTGTCGAACCGGTTGCTGCCCGGTACGGCGGCCGGGCACACGAGAAAGCCCGACGCATAGACTTTGCGCAGGCCCGCGTGCCGCTTCGGCATCGGGTGCAGATAGGCGATCGCGCCACTGACCGGCGAGATCAGATGGGCATAACGCTCGAACACCTGTTGCGGATCGGCGGTCCGGTAGCCGCCGTCGGTGCGCGTCAACGGCGCATGATCGGCGAGACGCGGCGCACGCGCCGCCTGTGAGCGCATCCACGCGGGATCGCCGCAGCACGGGCATTGTGGACGCTTGAGCACGCGATGCCGTTCAGCGGCCAACGTATCGATGCGCTGCGCCACGATATGCGTTTGCGAACGTTCCGCTATCGTGCGGTTGACCACGATCTGCTCGACCGCCGCCGCAACGAGCGCCGCGGCGGCAGCGGCGCCGGCACGCGACGCGGCCGGCGGCAGACGCGTTGCCGCGCTGCCGTGATGGCGCGCACGCAGCGCCTCGACCGGCCGGTTGATGCGAATCCAGTAGCGCACGCATTCGACGCATGGCGCATCGGCCTGCGCGCCGCCGCCCAGCAACGGCCCGATCAGCGTCTGCACGCCACCGGCCGCCACAAGGAGCAATGCCCCGCCGCGCGCCGCCACGCGCTCGGCGCACGCGGCGAGATCGTCGCGGTCGTGCGTATCGGCGATCGCGACGGTCAGTTCGGCCTCCGGTACGACATCGATGCCGGCCGTGTCGAGCGCGCGCCTGAGCGCCGCATCGTCGGCGCCGAACGCCTCGACCGCGACGCGCAGTTGAACGGCGCGCGCGCAGGCCGCGTCACCGTCGAGACCGGTGCGCTCGAAGAAGCCGCGAGCGGCATCGTCGTAGTGCGGCGAGTCGGCGCGCACATACCCACGACGCACCAGGTGATCGAGCCGCGCGAGCACGTCCCATTCTCCAAACGTGCCGGCAAGCGATGTCACGATCTCGGCGATCGTCATCCGCGCCCGCAAGCAGGCGGCGATCCGCACGAAGATCGCACCGGACAGCATCGTGCGCTTGAACTCGTCGACGACGAACAGGGTTTCGGGCCCCGCATCGAGCACGAGCAAATGCGGCTTGAAGCGCAACACGCGCGAAAGGTCATCAAGCATCGTCGGATTCCGTGCGGAGGATCAACAAACATCGCGCGACCCGGGCAACCGCCCCGGGTCGCGCGATGGGGTGCGGCTCGGCCGCACCAGGTCAGCAGCAGGTGAACAGGTAGCTCGGCCCGGCGTCGCAGTAGGCCGCGAGCGCGACGGCCTCCTCGTCCAGGTTCGTCGGTTGCTCCGGTATGCCGACCGTCATCACGTTGCGCGGCAGGTTCCAGCTCCCGCCGCCTTTCCCGTCGCTCGTCCAGCCATGATCACCGTGCGTCTTCTCGATCTCGATGTCGAGGATCCACGGACACTGGTAACCGAAGTATTTAGCGAGCGTATCCAGCGGCTGGTCCAGCAGTTCGTGCTTGAATGCCGGGTCCCGCCATGAAAGCGCGATCGCACGCAGATAGACCTTCTGAAACTCCAGCATCGATTCGAGCGTCGGATTAGCGTTGTCCTTTGCCATGTCGGTTTCCCCGAGGTCATTCCATGATGGTGATGTGGTTCGCGTTGTACGCGGCCAGCGCCTGCGCGAATTGCGCCTCGTCCGCCGGCGCGGGCGGCAGATACAGGGTGAGCTTGTTTTTGTGGCCGGCCGTCCAGTCGCCGTTGACGGTCGGCGTCCACGCCGACGATTTGATCTGCACCTTCAGGTCGAGCTTGAACGGAAAGTGATAGTCGAAATGCTCGCGCAATGCATGGACCGGATCGTTCTCGAGTTCGTCGAGAAATGCCGGCGAATGCCATGCGAGGGCGATTGCCCGGATGACGGTCGCGCGGTATTCGAGAAACTGCTCGTACGTCGGTAATCGAAGATCCTTGCTCATCGGTCTGTTCTCCTGAATGACGAATGGAACTGCTTACGGCAACGACTGCAACGTCGCTTCGGCGAGCCTGGCGATCCGGCCCATGCCCGCCGTCGTTGCAATTTCGACTGCGCGCCGGCACGCGTCCAGCGCGGCCACGCCGCCGCAGCGCGGATCGGCCCGGCGCAGGTACTCGCACTCCTTCAGCAACAGCTGGGCTTCGTAATACCGTTCCCCGGTCGACTCGCACCATGCGAGGCATTGCCGGATCTGCGCGAGCGCGGCGTCGTAGTCGCCGCGCCCGGCATCCAGCTCGGCAAGCAGCGACGCATAGTAGGTCAGCCCGAGCAGGCCGCCCGACTGCCGCTGCGCATCGAGATGCGCGACGACGCCCGCGCGATCCGCTTGCGTCCACGCATGGATGATCGCGGCGTAGTGCCCGACCGCGCGCAGCCGGTGCGCCTCCGACAGCCGAAGCAGCGCTGCCGACAACGATCGCGCCGCGTCGCGATCGCCCGCGAGCTGGTACGTGCGTGCGAGGTACAGCATCGTGACGCCGAGCGTCGGCAGATGGTCGAGGCAGGTCGCGCAATACACGGCTTCGCGCGCCATCGCGAGCGAGGCCTGCGGGTTGTCGTCCATGCACCAGCGCACGCTCGCGAGCGATGCCATCGTCCATGCGCGCGTATCGAGCCCCAGGATGCGTCGGTGGCCCGCGTCGCGCCGCACGTCATAGCCGGCCAGCACCGCGTCGAACGCGGCGCGGGCGCGCGCATAGTGGCCGTCGACCCACAGGCTCATGCCGCGCATCGCGTCCGCCGCGACCTGAACGCCGGCATCGCCGCGCTCGGTCGCGAGCGCGTCGAGCCGCAGGCCGATCCCGCGCACGGTGGGACGATCGCCTGCGACGTGGTAGTAGGTCGACAGTGTCCATAACGCGCTGATCTCGAGTTCCGGATCGTCGAGCGTCTGCATTTGCCGCAGCAACTGCTCCGCATGCTCGCGTACCTGCGGATCCGCCCAGCCGAAGCGCGCCATCGTCGCGTGCGTCAACGTGGCGCGGATACGCGCACTGTCATGCTCGCGCTGCGCGTAGTCGGCCGTGCCGAGCCACTCGAACACGGTCTGCCCGTAGCGGATCGCGTCGTCGTACCGGGAACGTTCGAGCGCGCGGCGCGCCGCGTCGATGCCGTGGGCGATCGCCTCCGCGCAAGCGCCTGCGCGCGCGAAGTGCCCGGCGACGCCGAACGCATGCGCACCGGCGCCGCGATCGGCTTGCGCGACCAGCGCACGGCCGACGCGCGCGTGATTGCCGCGCCGCACGGCCGGCGGCATCGATTCATACGCGGCATCGCGAATCAGCGCATGGCGGAACGAATAGAACACGCGATCGCGCCGATGCTGCGCATACACGATCCGCTCTTCGAGCAGCAGCCGCAGATGCGCGTCGAGCGTGGCCCGGTTGTGCGGTGATGCGTCGGCGAGCAGTTGCGCATCCACCTCGAGCCCGATGGTCGCGGCGAGCTGCGCGGTGTCGCGCGCGCCGTCGATCCGGTCGAATGCAAGACCGAGCATGCCGCCGAGACTGAGCGGAAGCGGATAAGGGTCCGTTGCCCCCGGCCCCGCGGGCGAGCCGTCCGCGCCGCTCATCGTCAACTCGCGCGCGACGGCCTCGATAAACAGCGGGATACCCGCCGTGCGATCGGCAAGCTGGTCGAGCCACGCCGGATCGAACGCGCCCTGGCCCAGATGCGCCGACAGCAGGCGCTGCGCATCGTCGCGCGGCAGGCGGCGCAGCACTACGCGGTCGGTCGCGCCGCGCCAGCGAGCGAGCTTGTCGGGGCGCGACGTAAGCACGATGCACAGGGCCGCCGCGCGCGGCGAGCGCTGCAGATACGCGAGAAAGTCCTCGGTCGAGCGATCGAGCCATTGAACGTCCTCGATCACGAGCAAGACCGGCGCGCCATTGCCGAGCGACACGATCAGTTGCTCGAGGACATCGAACAACGCGTGCTGCTCGCGCACGCTCGACCACAGGAGCCCCTTCGCATCGCAGGGCAGCCCCAGCCAGGTCGCGAGCGCGACACGGGCGGCCGCATGATCGCAATCGAGCGGCGCGATCATCGCGTCGATCGCCGCGAGCGCGATGCCGGGCGGGCTATCGGCATCGATATGCCAATGCGCGCCGATGAACCGCAGGACCGGAAACAGCGCGTGGTTCTCCCGCTCGGGCAGGCACCCGCAATGCGCGAAGGCGTGGCCCCGGGCCCGGACGGCCTCGCACAGCGCGTGCACGAGCCGCGACTTGCCGAGCCCCGCGTCGCCGACGACGAGCCGCGGCACACCGTGCGGCGCCGGCTCGCCGCGCATCGCGCGACGAAGGCGCCCTTGCGTTTCCCGCCACGCGCGCAGCAGCACGTCGAGCTCGCGCGCGCGGCCGACCATGGGCGCACGCAGGCCGGCGTCGAGCGAATCGAACGGCGTATCGGCGTGCCGCTCGCCGAGCAACTCGTGAACCGGCTGCGGCACGAGGCCCGCCCGCGCCAGCCGCAACGCGGTCGGCCGGAAATCGGCATGCCGTTCGAGCGCGAGCCGCGCATCGTCGCTGATCAGAATCTGTCCGGGCCCGGCCAGCCGCAGCAGCCGCGACGCCGCGGCGGGCGTCGAGCCGCCCGACATGTGCGACGCATGCGCGAGCGCCTGCCCGACGTGAATCGCGGCCGCCACTTCAACCCGCCAGCAGTCTCCTGCCCCGGCAACGCGGCCGCCGGCCGCCGA
>NZ_VWWG01000104.1:0-23924 GCF_011753085.1 Burkholderia sp. Tr-862 | reverse complement strand
GCAGCGCCCAGTGGCCGCCGTAGCCGAGCACCGCGCCCGCGATGCCCGAGACGATGCCGATGCCGGCGAATTCGAGCGCGAACAGCGCGCCGAGCGTGCGGCGGCTCACGCCGAGGCAGCGCATCGTCGCGCAGCCGTCCAGATGGCGCCGCATGTAGCGCTGCGCGGCCATCGCGATCGCGACCGCGGCGAGCAGCGCGGTCAGGAGCGCGACGAGCGTCAGGAAATGGCGTGCACGATCGAGCGTCTGGCGCACCTGCGGCTGACCTTCCTGCAGCGATTCGAGGCCGACGCCGCGCAGCTTGCCGCCGTCGACGCGCCCGTGCGCGTAGGTCTCGAAGCGCGCGACGGCCGGCGTGTCGCCGGCAATCAGCAGCCGGTACGTGACGCGGCTGCCGTAGCCGGTGAGCCCGGTCGCGGCAAGTTCGTCCGCGCGCATCATCAGCCGCGGCGAGAAATTGACGAACGAGAAACCGCGATCGAGCTCGCGGGAGATCGACGCGGCGACCGTGAACGTGCGCAGCCCGACGCGCACGGTGTCCCCCGCCTTCAGATGCAACGCATCGAGCAGCGCGGGATCGGCCCACACGGTGCCGGGCGCGGGAATCGCGCTCGCCTTGTGCGCGGCGCTCGCGCCGGCCGGCACGATCTCGACCGCGCCGCGCAGCGGATAGTCGGGCGATACGGCCTTCACGGCCGCGAGGCGCGCGGGTGCCGCGTCGCTCGCGTGACCGCCGGCGGCCGACGCGATCATGCTCGGGAAGATGGCGGTCGTCGCGGTGCGCAGCCCGAGTGCGCGCGCCTCCCGATCGAACGACGGATCGACGGGATGGTCGGCGCGCACGACGAAATCGGCACCGAGCATCTGGCGCGCGTCGCGCTCGAGCCCCTGGCGCAACCGGTCGGCGAGAAATCCGACGCTCGTGAGCGCCGCGACCGCGAGCACCAGCGCCAGCACCAGCAGCGTCAGCTCGCCGGCACGCCAGTCGCGTGCGGTCATCCGCGCGGCCTGGTGGATCAGGTCGTGCCAGCCGAAGCGGCCGGCATGGCCGGGCCGCCCGGCCGGCGACGGGTCAGCGTGCTGCCGCTCGGCGGGTGACGGCGCCTTCAATCGCGCTTGCCCCCGATCGAGTTGAGCCGCGTCACCATGTGGTTGGCCATCCCGCGGAATCCGCCGGACACGCCGCGCCACAGACGCGGCAGCGCCCACGCCGACGCCGCGATGAACGCCGCGAGCAGCACGAGGAACGCGAGCGGAACGAAGAACGCGAGCGCGAGGCCGCCGAACACAAGCCCGTCCTCGGTAGACGACGCAACCCAGTTGGAGATCGGTTCCGGAGACAGGTTGATCAGCGCGCGCGTGCCGGCCTTCGCGACGTGCGCGGCGCCGGCGAGCGAACCGCCGGCCAGCCCGGCGACCGCGAGCACGGTCGGGTCGGCATGGCCGAGCGCACCGGCGGCCAGCACCGCGCCGGCCGGAATGCGGATGAACGTGTGCACGGCGTCCCACAGCGAATCGAACGCGGGAATCTTGTCGGCGAGGAATTCGGTGACGGCAAGCACGGCGGCGGCGCCGATGACCCACGGCGACGTCAGGACCGCCAGCGTATCGGGCAGATGAAGCCAGCCGACCCGCGCGAGCACGCCGGCGATCAGAACCGTCAGGTAAAGGCGCAGCCCGCTCGCCCACGCGAGCCCCGCGCCGAGCGAAATGGCTTCGATCATGGCCCTCTCCTTGCACGTGCCGTGCGATTTGCCGATTGATCGGATCGAGTCGGTATGACCGGCCGCGGGGCGCGTGGCGACCGGCCCCGCCTGCCGCGAACGGCGCAACGGCATTCAGGCCCGAATGCGTTCCATTATAGACAGGCTCTCAGGAGGGCCGACGCAATTCCGCGGTGCGTCACGGCCGGGCGCGGGCGCCGGCCGGCGCCCGGCAGGTCGGCATCAGGCAGCCGACGACAGTTTCAGGCCGACCAGCCCGAGCACGATCAGCGACGCGCTCGCGACGCGGGCGACGGTCAGCGCCTCGCCCATCATGACGATCCCGAACACGAACGCGCCGACCGCGCCGATACCCGTCCACACCGCATACGCGGTGCCGAGCGGCAGCTGGCGCATCGCGACGGCGAGCAGCCCGAAGCTGGCGAGTGCCGTCACCATCGTAAACACCGACGGTCCGAGTTTCGTGAAACCCTCTGACGATTTCATGCCGGCCGCCCAGGCCACTTCCAGCAAACCGGCGATCAACAACAATACCCATGCCATCTCGACCTACTCCGTCTCGGATGGGGCCGTCCCCGTTGAATCGAATGACCCGGGGTCGTCCCCGGGCGGCGCCGAGTATAACAAGAGGCTTACAGGTATGCAGGATGCCCACATTGAGAATCGGGCCGGAGCATGGTCCGGCCGCGGCGGCCGCGCCACGCCGCGCTCAGTTCGACACGCGCTTGGCGCCGCCACCGCCGACGCAGCGGTCGTCGCGGTACAGCGCCCATTCGTCGCACACGCGGCCGTCCTTGAACACGCACATTCCGACCTGACCGCTCGACAGGTTGCGGATCACGTGGCGGCCGCCGAGCTTCACGCAGTTGACCGACGCGGGATTGGCAAGCGCCGCTTGCGGCGCCGAAGGCTGCTGCCCGGGCGGCAGCGGCTGCGAGAACGCGCCGGACGCGGCAAGCGCCAGCGCACACATGACGACCAGACGGACGGACATTGCACGCTCCTCGGTTTCGTTCGCGTAACGGTCAGCATAGCGGGGAATGCGTGGCGGGTGTGCGCGGCCGGCGCATCTGGCGGCGATGTCGCGCCGATGCAACTTCACCGGCGCGCGGCCTTGCATTCCGGCCGCATCACGCCGCACGCATCACGCCGAAATCACGCAGCCCCGACGAGCCGGTAGCCGACGCCCGTTTCGGTGACGATGTGCTCGGGCTGCGCGGGATCGCGCTCGAGTTTCTGGCGCAGGTGCGCCATGTAGATACGCAGATAGTGGTGGCTCTCGACATGCGACGGGCCCCACACGTCGCGCAGCAGCTGGCGATGCGTGAGCACGCGTCCCGCGTGCCGCACGAGCGTCGCGAGCAGCCGGTACTCGAGCGGCGTCAGGTGCACGATCTCGCCGTCGCGCCACACCTGGCGCATCGCGAGATCGACGCTCACGCTGCCGAAGCTGACCTTCGGCGATTCGTTCGCGCCGCCCTGGTTGCGCCGGCGCAGTTGCGCGCGGATCCGCGCGCGCAATTCGGACACGCCGAACGGCTTGGTCAGGTAGTCGTCGGCGCCCGCGTCGAGCGCGGCGACCTTCTCCTCTTCCTGCGTGCGCGCGGACAGCACGATCACCGGCACTTCCGACCAGCCGCGCAGCTCGCGGATCACGTCGAGGCCATCGGTATCGGGCAGGCCGAGGTCGACGATCACGAGATCGGGCTTGCGGGTCGCCGCGTCGATCAGCCCCTGCTTGCCCGTCTCCGCCTCGAACACGGCGATGTCCTCCTCTTCGAGCGCGGCGCGCACGAAACGGCGGATCTGTTTTTCGTCCTCGATCAGGACGACGGTCAGGCTCGGTTCACTCATGGTCTGGCAATGGCTCGGAGGGTGACGGTGCGCCGGGCACGTCGAGGTCGTCGGGTACGGCAGGCACGGCCGGCGGCGTGTCGACCGGCAGCGTGAACCAGAAGCGCGCCCCCGTCACGCGGCCGTCGGGCCCGGTCCGGTTGAGCGCGCCGATTCTACCGCCGTGCGCCTCGACGATCGCGCGGCAGATCGCGAGGCCGAGCCCGATGCCCGGCGTCGCCGATTCCTTCTCGCCGCGCGTGAACTTGTCAAAGATGCGCGTTTCCATCCCGCTCGGCAAGCCCGGGCCGTGATCGTCGACGTGCACGCGCACGAACGGGCGCCCGTCGTCGGTCACGCGCTGCGCGCCGATGTCGATCGGCGTGTCGGCCGGCGTGTACTTCGCCGCGTTCTCGAACAGGTTGGTGAGCAGCCGCTCCATCAGCACCGCGTCCATCTGCAGGAGCGGCAGGTCGGCCGGCAGCGACACGCGCGCGGGATGGTGCGCGAGCACGCGCTTGCACGCGGCGAGCGCGGCGCCGACGGTTTCCTCGAGCAGCGACCACTCGCGCTTGAGCTGCACGCTGCCGGCCTGCAGCCGCGCCATGTCGAGCAGGTTCGTGACGATGCCCGTCATCCGCAGCGCCTCGTCGTGGATCGCGTCGACGAGTTCGCCTTCGCGCTGCGCGGAGCGTTCGGCCGCCGGCGCGTCCGGCCCGGCCGCGCGCGCGTTCGCGAGCATCGACGAAAAGCCGACGATCGTCGTGAGCGGTGTGCGCAGGTCGTGCGAGATCGCCGACAGCAGCGAGTTGCGCAGCCGCTCGGACTCCATGTTGACGAGCGCATCGCGCGCGATCTCGACGTAGTGCACGCGTTCGAGCGCGAGCGCGATCTGCGCGGCGAACGCATCGAGCATGCGCAGCTGCTCGGGCACCTCGAGCTCGCGCGGCTCGCGCGACGCCACCGCGAGCACGCCGCGCGTGCGCATCGGCGCCTTCAGCGGCAGGTACAGCGCGGCGGTCGCGGGCAGCGTGTCGGTGCCGCGGCCGGCCGGCTTCTGCTGGTCGTACACCCACTGGCCGACGTCGCAGTCGAGATCCGCGCCCGTCAGCGTGACGGCCTCGTCGGGTTCCTCGATCTTCTGCCGTACCTGGTCCGCGCTGTCGGGCAGCAGGAACGCGACGCGCGCGCGGAACACCTCGCCCACGTGGCGGCTCCCGATCTCGACGATCTGTTCGGTCGTCAGCGCCGCGCCGAGTTCGCGCGCCATCGCGTAGATCGCGCCGGTGCGGCGCTCGCGGTGCTGCGCGACGCTCGCCTCGCGCGTCAGCGTCGACGTCAGGTGGCTGATCACCAGCGACGTGAGCAGCATCCCGAAGAAGGTCAGCAGGTATTGCGTGTCGCTGACCGAGAACGACATGCGCGGCGGCACGAAGAAATAGTCGAACGCCGCAACCGACAGGAACGACTGCAGCACGCCCGGGCCGCGTCCGAGCCGCACGGCCGAGAACACGACGCCGAGCAGGTACAGCATCACGAGGTTCGTGAGGTCGAGCCGTGCGGACACGAGGCTCGCGACGCCGGTGATCGCCGCGCAAATCGCGGCGGCGTACAGGTAGTGTCGCGGCGGCGAACGCCGCGTGCCGAATTGCGCGAACGCATCGCGCCAGTCGCGGGCGCGCGCGTCGAGCGGCACCGCGCGCACTTCGTCGCTCGCCGACGCACGGATCAGCATCAGGTCGACGTCGCCCGCGCGTTCGGCGAGCTTTTCGCCGAACGGCCGCGCGAAGCGGCGCGCGAGCCCGACCTTCGGCGAGCCGCCCGCGACGATCTTCGACACGTTGCGCACCTTCGCATAGCCGATCAGCGCGGCGACCGCGTCGTCGCCGGCGAGCGTGGCCGTCTCCGCGCCGAGTTCGGCCGCGAGCTTCAGCGCATCGAGCGTGCGCTGCCGCCGCGCGTCGGGCAGCCGCTGCAGCCGCGGCGTCTCGACGTACACGGCGATCCAGTCGGCCTTCACGCTCGCGGCGAGCCGCGCGGCCGCGCGCACCAGCGTCGGCGCCTCGGGACCGGGCCCGACGCACACGAGCAAGCGCTCGCGCGCCTGCCAGATGCGCTGGATCGAACGGTCGGCACGGTACTCGCGCATCTGCGCGTCGACGCGGTCGGCCGTGCGCCGCAGCGCCAGTTCGCGCAGCGCGATCAGGTTGCCCTTGCGGAAGAAGTTGCGCACCGCGCGCTCGGCCTGCTGCGCGAGATACACCTTGCCGTCGCGCATCCGCTCGAGCAGCTCCTCGGCCGGCAGGTCGACCAGCGTGACCTCGTCGGCCGCGTCGAACACGCGGTCGGGCACGGTCTCCCACACGCGAATGCCGGTGATCGCGCCGACCACGTCGTTCAGGCTTTCGAGGTGCTGGACGTTGACGGTGGTGTACACGTCGATGCCCGCATCGAGCAGTTCGTAGACGTCCTGCCAGCGCTTCAGGTGACGCGCGCCCTGCACGTTCGAATGCGCGAGTTCGTCGACGAGGATCAGCTGCGGGGCGCGCGCGAGCGCGCCGTCGAGATCGAATTCGGCGAGCGTGCGGCCGCGATAGTCGATGCGCGCGAGCGGCAGCACGTCGAGGCCGTCGAGCAGCGCGGCGGTTTCGCCGCGGCCGTGGGTCTCGACGATGCCGACCACGACGTCGACGCCGTCCTGCGAGCGCTGGCGCGCGGCCTGCAGCATCGCGTAGGTCTTGCCGACGCCCGCGGACGCGCCGAAGAAGATCTTGAGCTGGCCGCGCCGCTGCTTTTCTTCGTCGCGCTGCAGCTTGTCGAGGAGTTGGTCGGGATCGGGGCGGTTCATGCGTGAGGAAGGCGAAGCGCCGGATTGCGCGCGAGTATCGGCATTGTTGTTCCAAATCGCCGCAAAAGGCAAAGACGGCGCAGGCGCCGCCGGAAAAGTCGGACCCGGCGCGCCGCAAGCCGCGCCGGGAAGCCCGGATCCGCGTTCAGTGCGCGGCCTGCGCCGCGTCGAGCGCGAGGTTCAGCTTCAGCACGTTCACGCGCGGCTCGCCGAGCACGCCGAACTGGCGGCCCGCCGTGTTCGCGGCGACGAGCTGCGCGACCGCGTCGGCCGTCAGGTTGCGCGCCTTCGCGACGCGCTCGACCTGGTACGCGGCGGCGGCCGGCGTGATCTCCGGATCGAGGCCGCTCGCCGAGGCCGTCACGAGGTCGACCGGCACGGGCTTCGACAAGTCGGTGCCCGCGTCGCGCAGCGCGGCGATGCGCGCCTTCACCTGGTCGGCGAGCGACGGATTCAGCGGGCCGAGGTTCGAGCCGCCGGAGCCGCTCGCGTTGTACGGCATCGGCGAGGTGGCCGACAGTCGACCCCAGAAGTACTTCGGCGCATCGAACGGCTGGCCGATCAGCGCGGAGCCGACCGCACGGCCGTCCTTCTCGATCAGGCTGCCGTTCGCCTGCGACGGGAACACGGCCTGGCCGAACACGGTCATCACGGCCGGGTAAGCGAGCCCCGTCACGACGGTCAGTACGACAAAGATCACGACGAGCGGGCGAATCAACGTTTTCATGATGGTTCCTTCAGGTACGGCGCATCAGGCCCAGCCGAGTGCGGCGAGCGTCATGTCGATCAGCTTGATGAACGGGAACGGCAGCAGCAGGCCGCCGAGGCCGTACACCAGCAGGTTGCGGCGCAGCAGCGACGCGGCGCCGAGCGGCCGGTAGGGGACGCCCTTCAGCGCGAGCGGGATCAGCGCGACGATGATCAGCGCGTTGAAGATCACCGCTGACAGGATCGCGGACGCCGGCGAGCTCAGGTGCATGATGTCGAGCACGCGCAGCTGCGGGTACGTCGTCACGAACGCGGCCGGGATGATCGCGAAGTACTTCGCGATGTCGTTCGCGATCGAGAACGTCGTCAGCGAGCCGCGCGTCATCAGCATCTGCTTGCCGATCTCGACGATCTCGATCAGCTTCGTCGGGTTCGAATCGAGGTCGACCATGTTGCCGGCTTCCTTCGCGGCCTGCGTACCCGTGTTCATCGCCACCGCCACGTCGGCCTGCGCGAGCGCCGGCGCGTCGTTGGTGCCGTCGCCCGTCATCGCGACGAGCCGGCCGGCCGTCTGGTGCTCGCGGATCGTCGCGAGCTTGGTTTCCGGGGTCGCTTCCGCGAGGAAATCGTCGACGCCCGCCTCCGCCGCGATCGCCGCTGCCGTCAACCGGTTGTCGCCGGTCACCATCACGGTCTTGATGCCCATCTTGCGCAGTTCCGCGAAGCGCTCCTTGATGCCGCCCTTCACGATGTCCTTCAGCTCGATCACGCCGAGCACGCGCGCCACGCCGTCATGCAGGTCGGCCACGACGAGCGGCGTGCTGCCGCGGCGCGCGACGTCGTCGACCGCGCGGCGCACTTCTTCCGGGAAGCGGCTGCCGTGCGTCTCGACATAGCGGCGAATCGCATCGGCCGCGCCCTTGCGGATCTCGCGACCGGGCGCCCCGGCGGAAGTCCCCTCGGGGAACAGATCGACGCCGCTCATTCGCGTCTGCGCGGAAAAGCTGAGGAACGTCGCGTGCAGTTGCGCCATGTCGCGCTGGCGGATGTTGAAGCGTTCCTTGGCCAGCACGACGATGCTGCGGCCTTCCGGCGTTTCGTCGGCGAGCGACGACAGCTGCGCGGCGTCGGCCAGCGCTTCCTCGGTCACGCCCGGCGCGGGCACGAACATCGACGCCTGGCGATTGCCCAGCGTGATCGTGCCGGTCTTGTCGAGCAGCAGCACGTCGACGTCGCCGGCCGCCTCCACCGCGCGGCCCGACGTCGCGATCACGTTCGCCTGCATCATCCGGCTCATCCCCGCCACGCCGATCGCGGACAGCAGGCCGCCGATCGTCGTCGGGATCAGGCACACCAGCAGCGCGACGAGCGCGGTGATCGTCACCACGTGACCGGCCTTCATCGCTTCGACCGAGAACATCGAGAACGGCAGCAGCGTCGCGGTCGCGAGCAGCATCACGATCGTCAGCGCGACGAGCAGGATCGTCAGCGCGACCTCATTCGGCGTCTTCTTGCGCTTCGCGCCTTCGACCATCGCGATCATCCGGTCGAGGAACGCCTCGCCGGGGTTCGCGGTGACCGTCACGACGATCCAGTCGGACAGCACGCGCGTGCCGCCCGTCACCGACGAGAAGTCGCCGCCCGACTCGCGGATCACCGGTGCGGATTCGCCGGTGATCGCCGATTCGTCGACCGAGGCGACGCCGTCGATCACCTCGCCGTCGGCCGGGATCACGTCGCCGGCCTCGACCAGCACGACGTCGCCGCGGCGCAGGTCCGACGCGGTCGTGATGCGGATCGGCGACTTCGGATGCGGCTCGTTCAGCTTCTTCGCCATCACATCCTTCTTCGCGCTGCGCAGCGACGCGGCCTGCGCCTTCGAACGCCCTTCGGCGAGCGCTTCGGCGAAGTTCGCGAACAGCACGGTGAACCACAGCCAAAGCGCGATCGCGAGGATGAAGCCCGCCGGCGCCTCGGCCTGGCCGGCGAGTGCCGCGATCCACAGAATCGTGGTCAGGATGCTGCCGACGTACACGCAGAACATCACCGGGTTGCGGAACTGCGTGCGCGGCGTGAGTTTCTTGAACGAGTCCACGATCGCCGGACGCACCAGCGCCGGATCGAACATGGACCGTGTTGCGGAATGTTGAGTCATTGCGATCTCTTCAATCTCTTCAGTCGTTTCAACGTGTCGCGATGCGGATCGCGCGTTACGCGCCCAGCCACATCATCAGATGTTCGACGCCCGGGCCCAGCGCGAGCGCCGGCACGTAGGTCAGCGCGCCCACCAGCAGCACGGTGCCGAGCAGCAGCACGACGAACAGCGGACCGTGCGTCGGCAGCGTGCCGCTCGTCACCGCGATGCGCTTCTTCGCGGCGAGCGAGCCGGCGATCGCCAGCACCGGCACGATCGTGCCGAAACGGCCGAACCACATCGCGATCGCGGTCATCCAGTTGTAGAACGGCGTGCCGACCGTCAGGCCCGCGAACGCGCTGCCGTTGTTGTTCGCGGCCGAGCTGAACGCGTACAGGATTTCCGAGAAGCCGTGCGGGCCGGGGTTCGCGATGCCGGCCTTGCCTGCGTCGGCCAGCACCGCGATCGACGTGCCGACCAGCACGAGCAGCGGCGTGAGCAGCACGACGATCGACACCATCTTCATCTCGTACGACTCGATCTTCTTGCCGACGTATTCGGGCGTGCGGCCGATCATCAGGCCGGCGACGAACACCGCGAGCAGCGCGAACACGAGCATCCCGTAGAGGCCCGAACCGACACCGCCGAAGACCACCTCGCCGAGTTGCATCAGCAGCAGCGGCACGAGGCCGCCGAGCGGCGTCAGCGAATCGTGCATCGTGTCGACCGCGCCGCACGACGCGGCCGTCGTCGCGACCGTGAAGATGCCGGTCTGCGCGATCCCGAAGCGCGTTTCCTTGCCTTCCATGTTGCCGCCCGGCTGCAGCGCGCCGGCCGACTGGTCGACGTGAAGCGCGGCGAGCGTCGGGTTGCCGGCCTGCTCGGCGCTCACCTCGACGCCGATCGCGACCGCCAACGCGACCGTCATCGCCGCGAGCACCGCGATGCCCTGCCGGCGATCGCCGATCATGCGGCCGAACACCAGGCACAGCGCGGCCGGGATGATCAGGATCGAGAAGATCTGCAGGAAGTTCGCGAACGGCGTCGGGTTCTCGTACGGATGGGCGGAGTTCGCATTGAAGAAGCCGCCGCCATTGGTGCCGAGCATCTTGATCGCTTCCTGCGACGCGACCGGGCCCATCGCGAGCGTCTGCTTGACGAGCGGGGTCGGCACCGTCACCGGGTTGCCCTTGTCGTCCTTCACCGGGCTGCCCTGCGCGTCGAGCTTCGGCGCCGCGTAGGTGCTCGCCTGCAGCACCGGCACGTCCTGGTACGCCTTCATGTTCTGGATCACGCCCTGGCTCATCAGCAGCGCGGCGACGAGCGCCGCCATCGGCACGAGCACGTACAGCGTCACGCGGGTGAGGTCGACCCAGAAGTTGCCGATCGTCTGCGCGGTGTGGCGCGCGAAGCCGCGGATCAGCGCGATCACGACGACGATGCCGGTCGCCGCCGACAGGAAGTTCTGCACGGTCAGGCCGAGCATCTGCGTCAGGTAGCTGACCGTCTGCTCGGGTGTGTAGTCCTGCCAGTTCGTATTGGTGACGAAGCTGACGGCCGTGTTGAACGCACCGTCGGGCGTCATCGCGCCGAATTGCTGCAGGTTGCCGGGCAGAAAGCCCTGCAGGCGCAGCAGCCCGTACAGGAACAGTACGCCGAGCGCGTTGAACGCAATCGTCGCGACCGCGTATTGCTTCCAGTTCATTTCGGTGCCGGCGTCGACGCCGGCGATGCGGTACAGCGCGCGCTCGAGCGGCCCGAATACGCGCACGACGCGCGAGCTGCCGTCCATCACGCCGGTCAGGTAGCGCGCGACGGGCACGGCCGCCGCGAGCAGCACGGCGATGAACAGCAGCGTCTGCAACAGGTTGTTCGCGTTCATTCGATGTCCTCCGCGCGCAGCAGCGCAAAGACGAGGTACGCGAACAGCAGGGCCGTCGAAGCGCCCGCCAGCCAAAGCATCCAGGTCATGCTCGCCCCCCGCGACCGTATTGCACGAGCTTCTCGCAACCGGCAAGCAAACCGAGGATCAGCGCGGTGAACAGCACCATTGCACCGATGAAAACCCCATCCATTTTTGTGTTCTCCGTCGTCGAAATCTGACGACTCGAACATTATGGGAATGCGCGTAAAGGACGGGTCAAAGGTGATCGGGCAGGTGTAAAAAACGCGTAAACGCGTGCTGCGGAGGACGGCGGGCGGGACAGGAGACAGGACGGGCGGCGGCCGGCGCCGCCCGCAAGGGCGCGTGCCGGCGGGGTGCCGGCACGGAGGTAGCGTCAGGGAATGAGGATCGTCGATCCGGTCGTCTTGCGCGATTCGAGGTCGGCATGCGCGCGGCCGACTTCCGCGAGCGGGTAGCGCTGGTTGATGCTCGTCTTCACCTTGCCCGACAGGATCACGTCGAACAGCTCGGCCGCCGCGGCTTCGAGATCGGCGCGCTTCGCGATGTACGTGAACAGCGTCGGCCGCGTGAAGAACAGCGAGCCGCGCGACGCGAACTCCTTCGAGTCGATCGCCGGCAGCGGGCCCGATGCATTGCCGAAGCTGACGAAGTAGCCGAGCGGCGCGAGGCAGTCGAGCGAACCGATATAGGTGTCCTTGCCGATCGAATCGTAGACGACCGGCACGCCCGCGCCGTTCGTGATCTCCTTCACGCGCTGCGTGAAGTTCTCGCGCGTGTAGACGATCGGATGATCGCAGCCGTGCGCCTTTGCGAGCGCGGCCTTCTCGTCGGAACCGACCGTCCCGATCACGGTCGCGCCGAGCGCCTTCGCCCACTGGCACACGAGCAGGCCGACGCCGCCGGCCGCCGCATGGATGAGGATCGTGTCGCCGGCCTTCACCGGGTACGTGCGGCGCAGCAGGTAGTGCGCGGTCAGCCCTTGCAGCATCACCGAGGCCGCGTCGTCGTAGCTGATTCCGTCCGGCAGCTTCACGAGCCGCTCGGCCGGCATCACGCGCTCCTGCGCATACGCGCCCGGCGGCTGCCCGACGTACGCGACGCGATCGCCCGCCTTGAGCGCGGTCACGCCGTCGCCGACGGCCGTCACCTCGCCCGCCGCCTCCATCCCGAGGCCGCCGGGCAGCGGCTGCGGATAGAGGCCCGTGCGGAAATACACGTCGATGTAATTGAGCCCGACCGCGTGCTGCCGGATGCGGACTTCGCCCGCCTTCGGCGCGCCGACCTCGACATCGACCCACTTCATCACGTCCGGGCCGCCCGGCTGGTCGTATCGGATTGCTTTCGGCATCGTTTCGCTCCTCGTTTCTGAATCGGTCAGGGGATATTCGGGTCGCCGACTCGCGGGCCGGGGCCGCCCCGTGCAGGCGGGCGCCGGCGGCAGCTGCGCGTCGCGACGCCCGATTCTCGCGCGCAACCGCCGGGCGTGTGCATGGCCCTGACGCAAGCAGGGGCAATCGGGCCGGCAGGCGGCTAGCAGACGTCCTGCATGTTCCGCGCCAGATCGTCGAGCAGCATCCGCGCGGTCGCGACGTTGGTCGCGACCGGCACGTCGTGCACGTCGCACGCGCGCACCAGCGCGGTGATGTCCGGATCGTGCGGCTGCGCGGTCATCGGGTCGCGCAGGAACACGACGATGTCGACGCGCCCATCGGCCAACTCCGCACCGATCTGCAGGTCGCCGCCGAGCGGCCCCGACAGCTTGCGCTCGACCTCGAGCCCGTGCGCGGCGGTGATGCGGCCGCCCGTCGTGCCCGTCGCGACCAGCCGGCATTGCGCGAGCGTCTCGCGGAACTGGCCCGTGAGCGCGACGATGTCGTCCTTCTTCGCGTCGTGCGCAATCAATGCGATGCGGGGTTTGCTCATCTCCGGTTCCTTCGTGGTTCGATGGTTGTCGTCTTCGTGAATGGCGGTGCGTGCGTCAGAAGGTGCCCGGATACGCGCCGCCGTCGAGCAGCCAGTTCTGCCCGGTGATATAGCCGGCATGCACGCTGCAGAGAAACGCGCACGCGGCGCCGAATTCGGCACGCGTGCCGAGGCGCCCGGCCGGGATCTCCTTCGCGCGCCGCGCGCGCAGTTCGTCGACCGTCACGCCCTGCGCCTTCGCCGACGCGGCAAGGGTCGTCGCGATCCGGTCGGTGTCGAACAGCCCCGGCAGCAGGTTGTTGATGGTCACGCCCTGGCCGGCGACCTTGCGCGACAGCCCCGCGACGAAGCCGGTCAGCCCCGAGCGCGCGCCGTTCGACAGCGCGAGCACGTCGATCGGCGCCTTCACGGCCGAACTCGTGATATTGACGATCCGGCCGAAGCCGCGCCCGATCATCCCGTCGACGGTCGCGCGGATCAGCTCGATCGGCGTCAGCATGTTCGCCTCGAGCGCGCGGATCCAGTCGTCGTGCGAGAAATCGCGGAAGTCGCCGGGCGGCGGGCCGCCCGCATTGTTCACGAGAATGTCCGGCTGCGGGCAGGCGGCGAGCGCGGCCGCGCGCCCCTCGGGCGTCGTGATGTCGCACGCGACAGGGGTGACCGACACGTTCGACCCGGCACGGATCTCCTCGGCGGTTTCCTCCAGCGTGTCGCGCGTGCGCGCGACGATCACGAGGTTCACGCCCTCGGCGGCCAGCGCTTCCGCGCAGCCGCGCCCGAGGCCCTTGCTCGCCGCGCATACGAGTGCGGTCTTTCCTGCGATGCCGAGATCCATCGTCGATTCCTTTATGGCGACGCGCGCCGGCGCGGCCCGGCCCCGGACGCATCGCCGGACGGGCGAACGGTCGCGAACGGGCTGACACGACGCGCGGATTGTCGTGAGACGTCGATAATATCCGGATCGCGCGGCGCGCCTTGGTAAAATTGCGGCCATAAGCGGCAGCCGGCTTGCGCCCGCCGCCGCCCCCGATCCCCTTTTGCCGTCAAGGCGCCCCCGTCATGAAACAGGACAGCCGTTTCCCGAATCTCTTCATCACCGATCACCCGCTGATCCAGCACAAGCTCACGCACATGCGCGACAAGGACACGTCGACGCGTACGTTCCGCGAGCTGCTGCGCGAAATCACGCTGCTGATGGGCTACGAGATCACCCGTAACCTGCCAATCACGACCAAGCGGGTCGAAACCCCGCTCGTCGCGGTCGACGCACCGGTGATCGCGGGCAAGAAGCTGGCGATCGTGCCCGTGCTGCGCGCGGGCATCGGGATGTCGGACGGCCTGCTCGACCTGGTCCCGTCCGCGCGGGTCGGCCACATCGGCGTGTACCGCGCGGAAGATCACCGCCCGGTCGAATACCTGGTGCGCCTGCCGGATCTCGAAGACCGCATCTTCATCCTGTGCGACCCGATGGTCGCGACCGGCTACTCGGCCGTGCACGCGGTCGACGTGCTCAAGCGCCGCAACGTGCCGGCCGCGAACATCATGTTCGTCGCGCTGGTCGCCGCGCCCGAAGGCGTGCAGGTGTTCCAGGACGCGCACCCGGACGTGAAGCTGTTCGTCGCGTCGCTCGACTCGCACCTGAACGAGCACGCGTACATCGTGCCGGGCCTGGGCGACGCGGGCGACCGCCTGTTCGGCACCAAGAACTGACGCGCCGCGGCCGGGCCGAACGGCCGGTGCGCGGCAACAGCCCGCACCGGCCGTTCGGCCATGCGCGGCGGCCCCGAAGCGACGGTCGCCGCGTGATAAAATCACGTTCTACTCGACACGCGCGGCCCCGCGGCATCACGCCCGCCGACACGGCCGCCGATTCAACGACACATTGGCACAATCGCCCGCGCAGCGCGCCCGGGCACGGAGAAAGGTATGGCTGGTCATTCGAAATGGGCCAACATCAAGCATAAGAAGGCAGCGGCCGACGCAAAGCGCGGCAAGATCTGGACCCGCCTGATCAAGGAAATCCAGGTCGCGGCCCGTCTCGGCGGCGGCGACGCGAACTCGAACCCGCGTCTGCGTCTCGCGGTCGACAAGGCGGCCGACGCCAACATGCCGAAGGACAACGTCAAGCGCGCGATCGACCGCGGTGTCGGCGGCGCGGACGGCGCGAACTACGAAGAAATCCGTTACGAAGGCTACGGCATCAGCGGCGCGGCCATCATCGTCGACACGCTGACCGACAACCGCACCCGCACGGTCGCGGAAGTCCGCCACGCATTCTCGAAGTTCGGCGGCAACATGGGCACCGACGGTTCGGTCGCGTTCATGTTCGATCACGTCGGCCAGTTCCTGTTCGCGCCCGGCACGTCGGAAGACGCGCTGATGGAAGCGGCGCTCGAAGCCGGCGCGGACGACGTCAGCACGAACGACGACGGCTCGATCGAGGTGCTGTGCGACTGGCAGGCGTTCTCGGCGGTGAAGGATGCGCTCGAAGCCGCGGGCTTCAAGGCCGAACTCGCCGAAGTGACGATGAAGCCGCAGAACGAAGTCGAATTCACCGGCGACGATGCGGCGAAGATGCAGAAGCTCCTGGACGCGCTCGAGAACCTCGACGACGTGCAGGAGGTGTATACGAACGCCGTCATCGTCGAGGAATGAGATGCCGGCCGCCGTGCCCACAGTCACGGCGGCGGCCCGACCGATTTCGCGGCCGGCGCGCCTGAGCGTGCCGGCCGCCCTGTTTTCTAGTCTGCGGGGAATCCCATGAAACTACTCGTCGTCGGTTCAGGCGGCCGCGAACATGCGCTCGCGTGGAAGCTCGCGCAATCGCCGCGCGTCCAGATGGTCTACGTCGCGCCCGGCAATGGCGGCACGGCGCAGGATGAGCGTCTGAAAAACGTCGACATCACGTCGCTCGACGCGCTGGCCGATTTCGCGGAAAGCGAAGGCGTCGCGTTCACGCTCGTCGGGCCGGAAGCGCCGCTCGCGGCCGGCATCGTCAACCTGTTCCGCGCACGCGGCCTGAAGGTGTTCGGCCCGACCCGCGAAGCCGCGCAGCTCGAAAGCTCGAAGGATTTCGCGAAGGCGTTCATGAAGCGTCACGGCATTCCGACCGCCGACTACGAAACCTTCTCCGACGCCGCCGCCGCGCACGCGTACATCGACGCGAAGGGTGCGCCGATCGTCGTGAAGGCCGACGGCCTCGCGGCCGGCAAGGGCGTCGTCGTCGCGATGACGCTGGAAGAAGCGCACGCCGCGGTCGACATGATGCTGTCGGGCAACAAGCTGGGGGATGCCGGCGCGCGCGTCGTGATCGAGGAATTCCTCGATGGCGAGGAAGCGAGCTTCATCGTGATGGTCGACGGCAAGCACGCGCTGGCACTGGCATCGAGCCAGGACCACAAGCGCCTGCTCGACGAGGACCGCGGCCCGAACACGGGCGGCATGGGCGCCTATTCGCCCGCGCCGATCGTCACGCCGCAGATGCACGCACGCGTGATGCGCGAAATCATCATGCCGACGGTACGCGGGATGGAGAAGGACGGCATCCGCTTCACGGGCTTCCTGTATGCGGGCCTGATGATCGACAAGGAAGGCAATCCGCGCACGCTCGAGTTCAACTGCCGGATGGGCGACCCCGAGACGCAGCCGATCATGGCGCGCCTGAAGAGCGATTTCTCGAAGGTCGTCGAACAGGCGATCGCGGGCACGCTCGATTCGGTCGAGCTCGACTGGGATCGCCGCACCGCGCTCGGCGTCGTGCTGGCCGCGCACGGCTATCCGGACGCGCCGCGCAAGGGCGACCGCATCAACGGAATCCCGGCCGAGACGGCCCAGGCCGTGACGTTCCATGCGGGCACGACGCTCACCGAAGGCGACAAGCTCGTCACGTCGGGCGGCCGCGTGCTGTGCGTGGTCGGCCTCGCCGATTCGGTGCGCGAAGCGCAGCAGCATGCGTACGACACGATCAACCAGATCAATTTCGAAGGCATGCAGTACCGGCGCGACATCGGCTTCCGTGCACTGAACCGCAAGAGCGCGTGACGCACTGACCGCCGCCCTGCTCGCGCAGGCCCCTCTGCCGGGGTTCGATAGAATGCCCGGCAGCGGCCTTTTTTACGGCCCCCGCTTCGCGCGGGGGCACCCAGTCCAGACATGACCGATTCCACCTACGACGTGCCACGCGTGCGCACCTACCTCCAGGGCCTGCAGACTCGCATCGCCGACGCGCTCGGCGCGCTCGACGGCACGCCGCTTGCGACCGACGCATGGCAGCGCGGCCCCGAAGAGCGGCTGCGCGGCGGCGGCTGTACGCGGATTCTCGAAGGCGGCCGCGTGTTCGAGCGCGCGGGGATCGGTTTTTCCGACGTCGCGGGCGACGCGCTGCCTCCGTCGGCGAGCGCCGCGCGCCCGCAGCTGGCCGGCCGCGGCTTCGAGGCGCTCGGTGTGTCGCTCGTGCTGCACCCGCGCAACCCGTACTGCCCGACCGTGCACATGAACGTGCGGATGCTGATCGCGACGAAGCCGGGCGAGGCGCCGATCTTCTGGTTCGGCGGCGGCATGGATCTGACACCGGTTTATCCGTTCGAGGACGACGCGCGGCATTTCCACCAGGCCTGCAAGGACGCGCTCGATCCGTTCGGCGCCGAGCTCTACCCGCGCTTCAAGACCTGGTGCGACGAGTATTTCTTCCTGAAGCACCGCAACGAGACGCGCGGCATCGGCGGGATCTTCTTCGACGATTTCTCCGAGCCCGGATTCGAACGCTCGTTTGAGATGATGCAAAGCGTCGGCGACGCGTTCCTGAACGCGTACCTGCCGATCGTCGAGCGCCGTGCCGCGCTGCCGTATGGCGAGCGCGAGCGCGACTTCCAGGCTTACCGGCGCGGCCGCTACGTCGAATTCAACCTCGTGTTCGACCGCGGCACGCTGTTCGGCCTGCAAAGCGGCGGCCGCACCGAATCGATCCTGATGTCGATGCCGCCGGTCGCGAACTGGCGCTACAACTGGCAGCCCGAGCCGGGCTCGCCGGAAGCACGCCTGACCGAGTTTCTCGTGCCGCGCGACTGGGTGTGAACCCGCCGCGCCCCGCCGCCCCAAGAACAGGACACGTTTTTCTGGACACCACCGCCCGCCCCACCCCGCAGCCGCACCCGCCGTTACGTCGCATCGGCCTGCTGGGCGGCACGTTCGACCCGATCCACGACGGTCACCTCGCGCTCGCGCGCCGGTTCGCCGACGTGCTCGGCCTGACCGAGCTCGCGCTGCTGCCGGCCGGGCAGCCGTACCAGAAGCGCGACGTGTCGGCCGCCGAGCATCGGCTCGCGATGACGCGGGCCGCTGCCGGCTCGCTGTCCCTGCCCGGCGTGACGGTCACCGTCGCAACCGACGAGATCGAGCACGCGGGGCCAACCTATACGGTCGAGACGCTCGCGCGCTGGCGCGAGCGGATCGGCCCTGAGGCGTCGTTATCGCTGCTGATCGGCGCCGACCAGCTGGTTCGGCTCGACACCTGGCGCGACTGGCGCAAGCTGTTCGACTACGCGCACGTGTGCGCGTCGACGCGCCCGGGTTTCGACCTCGGCGCGGCGTCGCCGGCCGTCACGCAGGAAATCGCGCGGCGGCAGGCCGGCGCCGACGTGCTGAAAGCGACGCCGGCCGGCCACCTGCTGATCGATACGACGCTGGCGTTCGATATCGCCGCAACCGACATCCGCGCGCACCTGCGCGAATGCATCGCGCGTCACGCGCAAATGCCCGATGCGTCGGCCGAGCATGTGCCGGCCGCCGTCTGGGCCTATATTCTTCAACATCGTCTCTACCATTCCTGATTCCATGGATATCCGCAAACTGCAGCGCGTGATCGTCGACGCTCTCGAAGACATCAAGGCGCAAGACATCAAGGTGTTCAACACCAGCCACCTGACCGAACTGTTCGACCGCGTGATCGTCGCGTCGGGTACGTCGAACCGCCAGACCAAGGCACTCGCGTCGAGCGTGCGCGACAAGGTCAAGGAAGCCGGCGGCGACATCGTCAGCTCCGAGGGCGAAGACACCGGCGAATGGGTGCTGGTCGACTGCGGCGACGCCGTCGTGCACATCCTGCAACCGGCGCTGCGCCAGTATTACAACCTCGAGGAAATCTGGGGCGACAAGCCCGTGCGGATGAAGCTCGGCGGCGGCAAGGACGGTTTCGCGACGGCCAGCGAAGGCGAGGACGACGAGGAAGAAGCGCCCGCACGCCCGGCGCGCAAGACGGCGGCCCGCCGCCGCTGAGTCGCAGCGAGTCGTCCCGATGAAGCTTTTCATCCTCGCGGTCGGCCACAAGATGCCCGGCTGGATCGCGTCCGGCTTCGACGAATACACGAAGCGGATGCCGCCCGAGCTGCGCATCGAGCTGCGCGAAATCAAGCCCGAACTGCGTTCGGGCGGCCGCAGCGCGGACAGCGTGATGGCGGCCGAGCGGCAGAAGATCGAGGCCGCGCTGCCGAAGGGCGCGCGCATCGTCGCGCTCGACGAGCGCGGCCGCGACTGGACCACCATGCAGCTCGCGCAGGCGCTGCCCGGCTGGCAGCAGGACGGCCGTGATGTCGCGTTCGTGATCGGTGGCGCCGACGGGCTCGATCCGGAGCTGAAAGCGCGCGCCGACGTGCTGCTGCGCATCTCGAGCATGACGCTGCCGCACGGGATGGTACGCGTGCTGCTTGCCGAACAGCTTTACCGGGCGTGGAGCATCACGCAGAATCATCCCTATCATCGCGCATGACGTGCCGTCCTCGGACGCGCGCCGCGCGCGCTCACCGAGATAACGACACCATGCCGTCCAGCACGCCCTCCGTCCTTTTCCCGCTCCTTTACCTCGCTTCACAAAGCCCACGCCGCCAGGAATTGCTGCAGCAGATCGGCGTACGCTTCGAGCTGCTGCTGCCGCGCCCCGACGAGGACGCCGAGGCGCTCGAAGCCGAACTGCCCGGCGAAGCCCCCGATGCGTATGTGCGGCGCGTCACCGTCGCGAAGGCCGAGGCCGCGCGTGCGCGCCTCGTCGCGAGCGGCAAGCCGGCCGCGCCGGTGCTCGTCGCCGATACCACGGTGACGATCGACGGCGCGATCCTCGGCAAGCCGGCCGACGCCGACGACGCGCTCGCGATGCTGACCCGCCTCGCGGGCCGCGAACACGAGGTGCTGACCGCGGTTGCCGTGATCGGCGCCGACGGCGAACTGCTGCCGCCCGCGCTGTCGCGCTCGTCGGTGCGCTTTTCGGCGGCACCGCGCGACGCATTCGCGCGCTACGTCGAAACCGGCGAGCCGTTCGGCAAGGCGGGCGCGTATGCGATCCAGGGGCGCGCCGCCGAATTCATCGAGCGAATCGACGGTTCCCATTCGGGTATCATGGGTCTGCCCCTTTTTGAGACTGCCGCGTTGCTCCGCACCGCGCGCCTCGCCTTCTGAATCGCACCATGAACGAAGAAATCCTGATCAACCTCACGCCCCAGGAAACACGGGTCGCACTCGTCCAGCAAGGCGCGGTGCAGGAGCTTCACGTCGAGCGCACGCTGTCGCGCGGGCGGGTCGGCAACATCTACCTCGGCAAGGTCGTGCGCGTGCTGCCCGGCATGCAGTCGGCGTTCATCGACATCGGCCTGGAGCGCGCGGCGTTCCTGCACGTCGCGGACATCTGGCATCCGCGCCTGGCCGGCGAGCCGCAGTCGGGCGCGCCACACCAGCCGATCGAGAAGATCGTGTTCGAAGGCCAGACGCTGATGGTCCAGGTGATCAAGGATCCGATCGGCACGAAGGGCGCGCGACTGTCGACGCAAGTCAGCATCGCGGGCCGCACGCTCGTGTATCTGCCGCAGGAGCCGCACATCGGCATCTCGCAGAAAATCGAGAGCGAAGCCGAGCGCGAGGCCGTGCGCGCGCGCCTGACCGCCGTGATCCCGCCGGACGAGAAAGGCGGCTACATCGTGCGCACGATCGCCGAAGATGCCACCTCCGAGGAGCTGGCCGGCGACGTCACGTACCTGCGCAAGACCTGGGCAACGATCGTCGCGCAGGCGCAGCGGCTGCCGGCGACGAGCCTGCTGTACCAGGATCTCGACCTCGCGCAGCGCGTGCTGCGCGATTTCTCGAACGACGACACGACGCGCATCCAGGTCGATTCGCGCGAGACGTACCAGCGCCTCGCGGAATTCGCGGGCGAGTTCACGCCGGCGGTGAGTCCGAAGCTGCATCACTACACCGGCGAGCGGCCGCTGTTCGACCTGTACAACATCGAGACGGAGATCCAGCGCGCGCTGTCGCGCCGCGTCGACCTGAAGTCGGGCGGCTACCTGATGATCGACCAGACCGAGGCGATGACGACGATCGACGTCAACACCGGCGGCTACGTCGGCGCACGCAATTTCGACGACACGATCTTCAAGACCAACCTCGAGGCCGCGCACACGATCGCGCGGCAATTGCGGCTGCGCAATCTCGGCGGGATCATCATCATCGACTTCATCGACATGGAGAACGCCGAGCATCGCGACGCGGTGCTGTCGGAGCTGAAGAAGGCGCTGTCGCGCGACCGCACGCGCGTGACGGTCAACGGCTTCTCGCAGCTCGGGCTCGTCGAGATGACGCGCAAGCGCACGCGCGAATCGCTCGCGCACGTGCTGTGCGAGCCGTGCCCGACCTGCCAGGGCAAGGGCCAGGTGAAGACGTCGCGCACCGTGTGCTACGACATCCTGCGCGAGATCCTGCGCGAGTCGCGCCAGTTCAATCCGCGCGAATTCCGCGTGATCGCCGCGCAGCAGGTGATCGACCTGTTCCTCGACGAGGAGTCGCAGCATCTCGCGATGCTGATCGACTTCATCGGCAAGCCGGTGTCGCTGCAGGTCGAGTCGAACCTGAGCCAGGAGCAGTACGATATCGTGCTGATGTAACGTTCCGCCTGCCCGCCGCCGGCTGTGCCGCGCGGCGCCCCGATGCGGCCGCCCGGACCGCTTGCGCATGCCGCGCCAGCGCCCGCCGCCGCCCTTTTTCTCTTCTCGTACATCACCCACCATGAGCCAACGCCACAACCGCCGCCAGCGCAAGAAACTCCACATCGCCGAGTTCCAGGAACTCGCATTCAACGCGACCGCGCAATGCCGCAACGAGCTGTCCGACCTCGAGCGCGGCCAGCTGATCGATTCGTTCATCGATTTCGTCGAAGCGAACGGGCTGCTCACCGTCGCGTCCGCCGACGAAGGGATCGGCGCATACGTGATCTCCGGCGCGCCGCGCGGCACGACGACCGACGCCGACCGCGAGAGCGTGCGTGCGTGGCTGGCCGCACGGCCGGAGCTGACCGACGTCCAGGTCAGCGAATTCAGCGACGCGTGGTATCCGGACGCCTGACGCTCCGGTTGCTTCACCCGTCGCGCGGCGCCCGCGCCTGCCCCCGTGAGGGCGGACCGTGCCGGCGCCGCCGCTTCACCCGCACGTCTCCCTCCTTCCTCCCTTCTCCTCGGCTACCCATCACACGACGCGCCCGGTGTCGATCGTGATTACCCCGATTCCGGCAGTGAATCGGACGCTTACTTCAATTTAACGATCATTAAAAGACGGCTCGCGCCGACGGACCTACTCTGATCGTACGAATCCGGTGATTTCCGGCACGATCGGCAAGCAAGACGAAAGAATGCAAACGACTCGTCCTGCAAGCGCTCCGGATTCCGACTCAGGCGAAGACGCGACACGGCGACAGGTCAATCAGGGAGACAACAACGATGCGCCCGCCGCTTCACTGCCGCAGCGACGACACGTCGGCGCACACGAAGGCCGCCTGATCCATTTCCATAATCGAGACGAGGACGACATGAACACGCCCACCACCCATCAAGCAGGACTCCGAATGATCATGATCGCGGCAGGCGTTGCGGCGCTGATGTCGCTGTCCGCGTGCGGCGGCTCCGGCTCGCTGAGCCAGGGCACCGGCGGCTCCGGGTCGGGGTCCGGCGACACGACGGCGTCGACCGGCGGTACCAGCAACGGTACGAGCGGCACGACGGCGTCGAACGGCAGCACCGGCAGCACCGGCAACGGTGCGAGCGGCTCGTCGGCCAACGGCGTCGGCCAGACGACCGCGGCGTCGAGCAACATCGTGACGGCCGGCGGCGGCGCCGTCTCGGGCGTCGGCACGGCGATCGCGGCCCAAACGCTGCCCGGCACGAACCCCGCGACGACGCAGGGGCTCGGCGCGGTCGTGCAGGATGTCGGCGCGGCCGTCACGACGCTCGGCACCGGCCTCGGCTCGGGCCTCGGCCAGCTCGGCGCGTCGTCGAATCCGGTCGGCACGACGGTCGCGAGCACGGGCGGCGTGGTCACGAATCTCGGCCAGGCCGTCGCCGCGACGGGCGGGGTCGTGTCGAGCCTGGGGGCCAGCGGTTCCGCACTGGCGCCGCTTGCGCCCGTCACCTCGCCCGTCGGCGGTGCCGTGACGATGCTCGGCAACACGATCGCGGGCGGCGGCGCGACGCTCGGCACGCAATTGTCGACCGGCCCGGTCGCGCAGGTGACGGGCGCGGCCAGCTCGGCGATCACGCCGATCACGACGACGGTCGGCTCGCTCACGCAGACGGCCGCGGCAAGCACGCCGCTCGGCGCACCGCTGACGAACCTCGTCACGACCGTCGGCAACGGCGTCGCGAACGCCGGCACGACGCTCGCGAAGACGGGCAACAATCCGGTCACGACCGGTGTCGGCAACGTCGTGACCGCGACCGGCAACACGGTCGCCACCGCAGGCACCGCGCTGCTCGGCGGCGGCGCGGCCGCGACGAGTCCGCTCGCACCGGTGACGGGGCTCCTGTCGACCGGCGCAC
>NZ_VWWG01000103.1:0-24752 GCF_011753085.1 Burkholderia sp. Tr-862 | reverse complement strand
TGCGCTGCTCGCGCAGGTCGATCCCGCGACGGCCGCGCGGCTCGCGCCGAACGATTCGCAGCGGATCCAGCGCGCGCTCGAAGTGTTCCTGCTGAGCGGGCAGCCGATGTCGGTGCTGCTCGCCGCGCCGCGGCGCGCGGACGACGAGGCCGCCGCGTACCGCTTCGTGCCGGTCGCGCTCGAACCGTCGGACCGCGCGGTGCTGCACGCGCGCATCGCGCAACGCTTCGACGCGATGCTCGACGCGGGCTTCATCGACGAGGTCGAACGGCTGCGCCGCCGCGAGGATCTGCATCTCGGCCTGCCGTCGATGCGCTGCGTCGGCTACCGGCAGGCCTGGGAATTCCTCGACGGCGACACCGACTACCAGACCATGCGCGACAAGGGCATCTTCGCGACGCGCCAGCTGTGCAAACGGCAGATCACGTGGCTGCGCGCGATGCCCGAGCGGATCGTCGTCGACTGTGTCGCGCCGGATGCGACTGCGCTCGCGCTCGACACGCTCGAACGCGTGCTGGACGGCCGCCTGCCGGCCTGACCCGGGCGCGGACGCGAGGTCAACCGCCGCGCTGACGATCCGCCAGATGCGCGCGTGCGCCATCAACGATCAACGCAACGCCGCGCTCGAACGCTTCGTCGCCGCCACGCTCGCGCAGCGCAGCCCAGCCCTGCGCGAGGAGCGGATGCTCGGCCGTGTCAGGCAGCGTCGTGTCGGTTTCGCGTTCCGCTTCCGCCTGCTCTTCCAGCACCCAACCGACCACGAAGCGGCCGAGCGCATACATCACGTCGACCGCTTCGTCCGGCGCAAAGCCCGCCTCGGCCAGCAGCGCCACCTTCCGTTCGATCGAACCGAAATGCAGCGTGCGCGGCCGCGTACCGGCATGCAGGCGTGCGCCGTCGCGATAGGCCAGCAGCGCGCGACGGAAACTGCGCGCATTCTCGAGAAGCCACGCATCCCAGGCGTCGCCCGGCCGCGGCAGCGACGCGCCGTGGCGCTCGAGCATGATCGCCTCGGCCATCGCGTCGAGCAGCTCGGCCTTGTTCCGGAAGTGCCAGTACAGTGTCGGCGACTGCACGCCGAGCCGCTCGGCGAGCCGCCGCGTCGACAGCCCGTCGATACCGACCTCGTTGAGCAGATCGAGCGCCGCGCGCATCACCGTGTCGCGCGTCAGCCGCGCACCCGTGTCCTTCATCTCTATCACCGATAGGGAAACTATGGAATAATCGTCACTCTATCATCGATAGAGTGGTCGCCTTGAATCCGTCCCTGATTGCCATCCTCGCCACGGTCTTGCTCGACGCGATCGGCGTCGGGATCGTGATGCCGATCCTGCCCGGCCTGCTGCGCACGCTCGCCGGCGCCGGCAGCACCGACACCCACTACGGGATCCTGCTCGCGCTGTACGCGTTCGCCCAGTTCCTGTGCGCCCCGCTGCTCGGCACGCTGAGCGACCGCTTCGGCCGCCGGCCCGTGCTGCTCGCGTCGCTTGCCGGCGCCGCGCTCGACTACTTGCTGATGGCACTCGCGCCGACGCTGGCGTGGCTTTACGTCGGGCGGCTGATCGCCGGCATCACCGGCGCGAACGTCGCGGTCGCGACCGCGTACGTGACCGACGTCACGGCCGAACCCGACCGCGCACGGCGCTTCGGCCAGCTCGGCGCGATGATGGGCGTCGGCTTCATAGCGGGCCCGCTGATCGGCGGGCTGTTCGGCGCGCTGCACCTGCGCGCGCCGTTCGTCGCGGCCGCGCTGCTCAATGCGCTGAACCTCGCGCTCGTGTGGCGCGCGCTGCCGGAATCACGTCCGCGCGCGGCCCGGGCAAGTCGCGCGGTCGCCACGCTCAACCCGTTCGCCGGCCTGCGCCGGCTGAGCGGCGCGCCCGCGCTCGCGCCGCTGATCGGCATCTACGTGATCGTCGCGCTGGTGTCGCAGGCGCCCGCGACGCTGTGGATTCTGTACGGCCAGGAGCATTTCGGCTGGTCCACGCCCGTCGCCGGGCTGTCGCTCGCCGGCTACGGTGCGTGCCACGCGCTCGCGCAGGCCTTCGCGATCGGGCCGCTGATCGCACGGCTCGGCGAGCGCCGCGCACTCGCCCTGGGCCTCGCGGGCGACGCGCTCGGGCTGGTAATGATCGCGTTCGCGACGGCCGCATGGGTGCCGTTCGCGCTGCTGCCGCTGTTCGCGGCGGGTGGCATGACGCTGCCGGCGTTGCAGGCGATGCTCGCGCGTCAGGTCGACGATGCCCGCCAGGGCGAACTGCAGGGCACGCTCGCGAGCGTGGCGAGCCTGATCGGCGTCGCCGGGCCGCTCGTCGTCACGACGACCTACGCGGCCACCCGCGTCACGTGGCCGGGGCTCGTATGGGCCGCGGCCGCGCTGCTCTATCTGCTGGTGCCGCCGTTGCTGGCGAGCGCGCGCCCGACAAGCGCACCGCGGCCGTCCGCGTGAACGGCGGCCGGCCGCCCGGAAGCGCTCACACCACCTCGCTCAGGGCGCAAGCGTCACGAGATTCGCGTCGCGCGTGAGCTGCCAGCGGCCATCCGACTTGCGAAAGATCGTCAGCGTATGGCCGGAGCGGCGCACGGTGTCGCCGCCCGGCGGCGTCACGTCGATCTCGAGAAAATTGCGCAGGTACGCCCAGTCGCCCATCACGCGCAGTTCGTCGATCCGGTAACGGCCATCGATCTTCGGCCCGTTGCCGGCCGCCGCATCCGCGTCGCGCGATGCGGCCGCGAACGCCGCCTTGTCGAACGGCGGCTTGCCGGCCACCATGAAAATCGCGTCGTCGGCGATCAGGTCGAGCACGGTCGCCAGATCTCCGCGCCGGCTCGACACGAACCAGGTTTCCACCAGCTCGCGAATCGCGCGTTCGTCTTCGGTCATCGTCGTTCCTCCTTCGGGGGCGCGTCGCCATGCCTGCCCGCGCCAGAAAAAAAGCCGCCCGGATCGACTCCGGGCGGCTTTCCTTGCTGCATCCTGCGTGCGCTGCGTCAGACCACGACCGTCTGCGCCTCGCCTTCGCGGCTCGCACGCACGGTGCCGATCTTCCACACCTGTTCGCCGGCGGCCGTCAGGTCGGCGATCGCCGCGTCGGCGTCCGCCGCCGACACGATCACCGCCATGCCAATCCCGCAGTTGAACACGCGGTGCATTTCCGCGTCGGCGACGCCGCCGTGCTCCTGCAGCCACTTGAACAGCGGCGGCAGCGGCCATGCGTTCTGGTCGAGCTCGGCGGTGAGGCCTTCGCGCAGCACGCGCGGAATGTTCTCGACGAGGCCGCCACCGGTGATGTGGGCCATGCCCTTCACCGGCAGCTTCTGCATCAGCGCGAGCAGCGGCTTCACGTAGATGCGCGTCGGCGCCATCAGCGTGTCGGCCAGCGAGCGGCCGTGGAAATCGGCCGACAGGTCGGGGTTCGCGCGCTCGATGATCTTGCGCACGAGCGAGAAGCCGTTCGAGTGGATACCGCTCGATGCAAGCCCGAGCACCACGTCGCCTTCGGCGATCGTGCTGCCGTCGATGATCTTGCTCTTCTCGACTGCGCCGACCGCGAAACCGGCCAGGTCGTATTCGCCGTCCGGGTACATGCCCGGCATTTCGGCCGTCTCACCGCCGATCAGCGCGCAGCCGGACAGTTCGCAGCCGTGCGCGATGCCCTTGACGACCGTGGCGGCCGTGTCGACGTCGAGCTTGCCGCACGCGAAGTAGTCGAGGAAGAACAGCGGCTCGGCGCCCTGCACGAGGATGTCGTTCACGCTCATCGCGACGAGATCCTGGCCGACGGTGTCGTGTTTGTTCAGATGAAAGGCCAGCTTGAGCTTGGTGCCCACGCCGTCAGTGCCCGACACGAGCACGGGCTCCTTGTACTTCTTCGGCACTTCGAACAGCGCGCCGAACCCGCCGATGCCGCCGAGCACGCCGTCGCGCAGGGTTTTCTTCGCAAAAGGCTTGATCTTGTCGATGAGCGCGTCGCCAGCGTCGATGTCGACGCCTGCGTCGCGGTAGGACAGACCCTGAGCGTCGGGAGCGGATTTCGGAGGATTCATGGGGGAATGCGAGAAGGTCGGTAAAATGCGATTTTACCCGAAGCCGGCCCGTTGGCCGGAATTCCCAGCACCGAATCGTCAGGGATTGCATCTTGGTCGACACGTCCCCGTTTTCATCGCTCCGCGAGCCGCGCCGAAACCCGCGCGCCGCCGTGCGTGCGGCCGCGTGTGCAGGCACCGGAGCAGCCCCCCGCGCGTGCCCGGCGTACGGCACGCGTTTCATCAACCGACCCGCATTGTGACTGTTGTGTCCCGTCAACTGACGCTCGATCTCGGCACGCCGCCGCCCGCCACGTTCGACAACTTCATCATGAATGAGGAGAACGACGAGCTCATCTCGCGGCTTCAGAAGCTCGACCTCGCGCTCGCGGCGGGGCCCGTGCCGGACCGGTCGTTCTACATCTGGGGCGAGCCCGGCAGCGGCCGCACCCACTTGCTGCAGGCGCTCGTGAGCGACGCGTCGTATGGTTACGCGCGCTACCTGACGCCGCAGAGCCCGCTCGGCGCGTTCACGTTCGACCCGCGCATCGGCATCTACGCGATCGACGACTGCGACCGGATGAGCGACACGCAGCAGGTCGCGCTGTTCAACCTGTTCAACGAGGTCCGCGCGCACCCGTCGAGCGCGTTCGTCGCGGCCGGCCCCGCGGCGCCGCTCGCGCTCGACGTGCGCGAGGATCTGCGCACGCGCCTCGGCTGGGGGCTCGTGTTCCACCTGTCGCCGCCGTCCGACGCCGGCAAGATCGCCGTGCTGAAGCTCGCGGCCAAGGAGCGCGGGATCGCGCTCACCGACGATATCGCCGCCTACCTGCTGACCCATTTCCGCCGCGACATGCCGAGCCTGATGGCGCTGCTCGACGCGCTCGACCGCTTCTCGCTCGAGCAGAAACGCGCCGTCACGCTGCCCTTGCTGCGCCGGATGCTGGCGCGCCCCGGCGACGACATCGCACCGCCGGGCACAGGCCCCAACCGCTTCGAGTAAAATGCGCATCCATGACTAATCTGGCACTCTTTGACCTCGATCACACGCTGATCCCGACCGATAGCGACCACGAATGGGGTCGCTTCATGGTGAAGCTCGGCATCGTCGACGCGGAAAGCTTTTCGCGTCAGAACGATCAGTTCTTCGCCGACTACAAGGCCGGCAAGCTCGACATCCATGCGTATCTGTGCGCGATGCTCACGCCGCTCGCGAAGTACTCGCGCGCGCAGCTCGCCGAATGGCACGAGCAATACATGCACGAGGTGATCCGCCCCGCGATGACGCCCGCCGCGCTCGAACTCGTGCGCAAGCACCTCGATGCCGGCGATCTGTGCTGCGTCGTGACGGCGACCAACGAATTCATCACGCGTCCGATCGCGACCGCGTTCGGCGTCGACACGCTGATCGCGTGCGAGGTCGAAACGACCGACGGGCACCCCGACTCGCCGTATACGGGCCGGCCGACCGGCACGCCGAGCTATCGCGAAGGCAAGATCGTGCGCACCGAAGCATGGCTCGCGTCGCTCGGCAAACACTGGGACGACTTCGAACACAGCTACTTCTACAGCGACTCGCATAACGACATCCCGTTGCTCGAGAAAGTCACCGACCCGATCGCGACCAACCCCGACGACACGCTGCGCGCGCATGCAAGCAACCGCGGCTGGCGCATCCTCGATCTCTTCTGAACGTCGTGATCAAAAAATTCATTCGCAAGCTGCTCGGCCAGGACGACGCCGAACAAACGTCGCCCGTCGAGGCGCCCGCCGTCGAAACGGCCCCCGCTCCGCGCCCCGCGAAGGGTAGCCGCGGCAGCGGCGCTGCCAAAAAACCGCGCGGCAATCACGAACCGACCGTCGTGCCGGCCAGCGTGCACCAGATCGATCCATCGCTGATCTCGAGGAACGCGGTGCGCGTGACCGACACGCTGCAGCAGGCGGGTTTTCGCGCGTTCATCGTCGGCGGCGCGGTGCGCGACCTGCTGCTCGGCATCGCGCCGAAGGACTTCGACGTCGCGACCGACGCGACGCCGACCGAGGTGCAGCGCCTGTTCCGCCGTGCGCGCCTGATCGGCCGCCGCTTCCAGATCGTCCACGTGCAGTTCGGCCAGGAGCTGATCGAGGTGTCGACGTTCCGCGCCCTGGTCGACGCACCGCCCGAAGCCGCCGCGGCCGAGCCGCCGAAGCGCCTGAAGCGCGACGAACTCGATCGCCGCACGCATGCGGTGGATGCAAGCGGCCGCGTGCTGCGCGACAACGTCTGGGGCGAGCAGCACGAAGACGCCGCGCGCCGCGACTTCACGATCAACGCGATGTACTACGACCCGTCGACGCAGACGGTGCTCGACTACCACGACGGGATGGCCGACATACGCGCCCGCCTGCTGCGGATGATCGGCGATCCGGCCACGCGCTATCGCGAGGATCCGGTGCGGATGCTGCGCGTCGTGCGCTTCGCGGCGAAGCTCGGCTTCGAGATCGAGACGCACACGCGCGAGCCGATCAACGCGTTGGCCGACCTGGTCAACAACGTGCCGGCCGCTCGCCTGTTCGACGAAATGCTGAAGCTGCTGCTGTCGGGCCAGGCACTCGCGTGCCTGCAGCGGCTGCGCAAGGAAGGCCTGCACCACGGGCTGCTGCCGCTCCTCGACGTCGTGCTCGAACAGCCGCAGGGCGAGAAGTTCATCACGCTCGCGCTGAACAACACCGACGCGCGCGTGCGCGCCGGCAAGCCGGTGTCGCCGGGCTTCCTGTTCGCGACGCTGCTGTGGCACGACATGCGCCAGCGCTTCGAACAATACACGGCCGAAGGCGAAATCCCGGTGCCGGCGCTCCATCGCGCGATGGACGACGTGATCGACATGCAGACCGAGAAGCTCGCGATCCACAAGCGCTACTCGGCCGACATGCGCGAAATCTGGGGCCTGCAGCTGCGCCTGGAAAAACGCTCGGGCCGCAGCGCGATGCGGCTGCTAGAACACCAAAGGTTTAGAGCGGGGTATGATTTCCTCCTGTTACGCTGCGAATCCGGCGAGCTGGAAGCAGCTGTCGGCCAGTGGTGGACGGATTTCATCGAAGGCGACGCAGCCGCTCGTGAGGCACTCCTCACGCAGGGTGGCTCGAAGGAAAAATCGCCCCGCAAGCGGCGCCGCCGCGGCGGTGTGCGAAACCGCAAGCCGGACGAAGGCGCAGCCGAGCAGGCGCCGGACACCGCAGGCGGTTCCGACGACTGACGCGCGCGCCGGCGAACGACGTAGGAAGTGATGCCATGACGGTTGCATATATCGGACTGGGGGCGAATCTCGGCGATGCACGCCAGACCCTGAAGGACGCGGTGGTGTGTCTTGCGCAGCAGCGCACCATCTCGATCCTCGGCAAGTCGAGCCTGTATCGCACGGCGCCCTTCGAGGCGGGCGGCGACGATTACTACAACTGCGTCGTCAAGCTCGACACGACGCTGTCGGCCCGGGAGCTGCTCGCGCTCTGCCAGAAGATCGAACATCACTTCGGGCGCGAGCGCCCGTATCGCAACGCGCCGCGCACGCTTGACCTCGACATCCTGCTGTTCGGCACCGACTCGATCGACGAACCCGACCTGATCGTCCCGCATCCGCGCCTCACCGATCGCGCCTTCGCGCTCGTGCCGCTCGTCGAAATCGAGCCGGCGCTCGACATCCCGGCACGCGGCCGCGCCGATGCATTCCTCGCCGCCGTCGCCGACCAGCGCGTCGAGAAGGTGCAGACCTGTCAATGCCTGATGCAGAAGGCCCTGGCCGCCGGCGCAGACGCCGACAAGAACCGCTGCCCATGAACACCACTCCGCTGACCGTCACCGCACCCGACCTGCGCGCCCCCCATCGCTATCTCGTGATCGAAGGCCCGATCGGCGTCGGCAAGACGACGCTCGCGCGTTTGCTCGGCGAGCGCTGGTCGATGCAGGCGCTGCTCGAACGCCCGCAGGACAATCCGTTCCTCGAACGCTTCTACCGCGACACCGCGCGCTACGCGCTGCCCGCGCAGCTGTCGTTCGCGCTGCAGCGCGCGCAGCAGGCGCGCGAACTGATGGGCGCGCTCGACACGGGCCGGCCCGTCGTCGCCGACTACATGCCGCAGAAGAACGACATCTTCGCGCGGCTGAACCTGCCGGAAGACGAATGGCAGCTGTATCGGTCGATCGCGACGCACCTCGATGTGCCGCAGGCGCCTGCGCCCGATCTCGTCGTCTACCTGCAGGCGAGCCCCGAGGTGCTGTTCTCGCGCATCCAGAAGCGCGGGCTGCCGATGGAACTGCAGATCAGCGACGCGTACCTGCGCTCGCTCGTCGACGCGTACAACGAGTTCTTCTATCACTACGACCGCACGCCGGTACTGACGGTCGCAGCCGAACACCTGAACCCGCAGGATTCCCCCGAAGACCTCGCGCTGCTGATCGAGCGCATCGAGACGATGCGCGGCCGCAAGGAATCCTTCGTCAAGGGCGAGACGACGCGCTGACGCGTCCTCGCCTGTCGTTTTCACCATCGAACCGGATTTCCCCATGACCTATCTCCAGGAATCGAGCCGGCCTGCCGTCACGGTGCCGAAGCTGCAGGCAATGCGCGATGCCGGCGAGAAGATCGCGATGCTCACCTGCTACGACGCGAGCTTTGCCGCCCTGCTCGACCGCTCGGGCGCCGACGTGCTGCTGATCGGCGATTCGCTCGGCAACGTACTGCAGGGCCACACGACCACGCTGCCCGTGTCGCTCGACGACATCGCGTACCACACCGCCTGTGTCGCGCGCGTGCAGCCGCGCGCGCTGATCATGGCCGACCTGCCGTTCGGCACCTACGGCACACCGGCCGAGGCATTCACGAGCGCCGTGAAGCTGATGCGCGCCGGTGCGCAGATGATCAAGCTCGAAGGCGGCGAGTGGCTCGCCGAAACGATCCGCTTCCTCGTCGAGCGTGCGGTGCCCGTGTGTGCGCACGTTGGCCTCACGCCGCAATCGGTGCACGCGTTCGGCGGCTTCAAGGTGCAGGGCAAGACCGAGGCCGGCGCCGCGCAACTGCTGCGCGACGCGCGCGCGGTCGAGGATGCCGGTGCGCAACTCGTCGTGCTCGAAGCGGTGCCGACGCTCGTCGCATCCGAAGTCACGCACATGCTCAAGATTCCGACGATCGGCATCGGCGCAGGCACCGACTGCTCGGGCCAGGTGCTCGTGCTGCACGACATGCTCGGCATTTTCCCCGGCAAGCGTCCGCGCTTCGTGAAGGACTTCATGCAGGGTCAGCCGACCATCCAGGCGGCCGTCGAAGCCTATGTGCGCGCGGTGAAGGACAGTTCGTTCCCCGGCCCGGAACACTCGTTCTGACGCGGCCGGCGGCTCGTTCTCCGGCGCCGTCTCGATACAAAAAAGCGCGGCACCCTTTGCGGGGCGCCGCGCTTTTTTGTCTGGACGCCCGGTTGCCGAAGGTGTGCGGCACCGGTCCTTCGGGCACGCGGCCCGAACCCTCAGTGCGTCATGTCAATACCGCGTCGAGCGCGCCGCGCAGCGCGTTGGTCAGCAGCAGCGCTTGCGCGCGCGCAAGGTCGTCACGCGTGACGATACGCTCCATCGCGCCGAACGCGCGGTCGTCGAGCAGCACGGCGCGCATCACGCCCGGCAGCACGCCGCTCGCCAGCGGCGGCGTCACCCACTGGCCGTCGAGCTTCACGAACAGGTTCGAGCGCCCGCCTTCCGTCACCTCGCCGCGCTCGTTGACGAACAGCATGTCGAAGCCGCCGAGCGCTTCCGCCGCCTGCCACGCGCGGTCGTATTCGGCGCGACGCGTGGTCTTGTGCAGCAGCAGCGCGTCGTCCGTGCGGGTCGGCGCGAAGCCGTGCGCGGACGCGAGCATCACGCGGACCGGCCCCGCGGGCAGCGGCTTCAGCGCCGCGGCCGTGATGTCGAGCGTGCCGTCCTTCGCGAGCGCGAGCTTCATCCGGTACGGGCCATCGCCGTCGAGCGCCGCGCAGCGCGCATCGACCTCGCGACGCAACGCGTCGGCGTCGAGACGGAAGCCAAACGCATCCGCGCTGCCCTGCAACCGCGCGAGATGGCGCTCGAAATACCGGATGCCGTCCGCACGCGTCGCCGCGGTGGTTTCGAACAACTGGAAGCCGGGATCGGCGTCGGTCAGGAATCGTGCTTTCAATTCACACTCCGCATATTCGTCGGCGGCAACGCTGTCGAGCACGATGCCCGCGCCGACCCCCATCGTGCCGCGCCGACGCCCGGCCCCGCGAGCCGCCGCCTCGCGCGCGTCGATCGTTGAGACAGCATCGATACCGACCGCTTCGAGCGTCAGCGTCCGGATCGCGACCGACAGGCAGAAATCGCCGCAGCCGGCCACGCCGCCGGGCGCCGCATCGCCGGTCGACTGGTCTTCCTTCGGCGCATCGAGCCAGCCGATCGCGCCCGTATAGAGGCCGCGCGGCGTCGACTCGATCGCGTCGATCAATTCCATCGTCTTGTGCTTCGGCGCACCGGTGATCGATCCGCATGGAAACAGCGCGCGCAGCATCTGCGCGAACGTCGTCCCGTCGCGCCAGCCGGCCTCGACCGTCGACGTCATCTGCCATACCGACGCATACGGCTCGACCGAGAACAGCGCCGGCACCTTGACCGTGCCCGTGCGCGCGATCCGCGACACGTCGTTGCGCAGCAGGTCGACGATCATCACGTTTTCCGCGCGGTTCTTCGGATCGTTCGCGAGGAACGCGGCCGCCGCCGCATCTTCACGCGGATCGGCCGAGCGCGGCGCGGTGCCCTTCATCGGCCGCGCGCGCAGCACGTCGCCGTGCTTCTCGACGAACAGCTCCGGCGAGCACGATACGACCCACGCGCCGCAGGGCAGCGCGATCAGCGCGCCGTAACGCACGGGCTGACGCGCGCGCAGCCGCCGGTACAGCGCGGGCGGCGTGCCGAACATGTCGAAATTCAGCCGGTACGTGTAGTTGATCTGGTACGAGTCGCCCGCGCGCAGTGCTTCGTGCACGGCGGCGATCGCCGCGTCGAACGCGTCGCGCGACACGCTCTTCGCGACGTGCGCGACGCCCGCGATCGACGGCGGGCCGCCGCCATCCTGCTGCGCGAGCCACGCGTCGACTTCGTCGCGCGACAGGCGCTCGCAGCGCGCATACAGCAAAAAGCGCAGCGGGGCATGGCCCGGCTGCGCTCTTTCCAGATTGCGTCCGAATTCGTAATCGCCGACGACCACCGCATGCAACCCGTCGCGCAGATCCTGCGCCACCGCCGCATCGACTTCGTCGAGCCGCGCCGGATCCGTGCATACATGTTCGCGCACGAAACCGGAATACAAACGACTCGACCGCGCAACCGCGGTCGAGTCGCAATCGTCCAAGAGCGCGAATGACGCGCTCTCGTTGCCTTCAGTCATGCCGTTACTCGAAGAAGCTCTTCACCCGGTCGAACCAGCTCTTGCTCTGCGGGCTGTGACGCGCACCGCCCTCGGCCAGCGACTTCTCGAACTGCTTGAGCAGGTCGCGCTGCTGGTCGGTCAGCTTCACGGGCGTCTCGACCTGCACGTGTACGTACAGATCCCCCGCGATGCTCGAACGCAGACCCTTGATGCCCTTGCCGCGCAGGCGGAACGTCTTGCCCGACTGCGTGCCTTCCGGCACCGGGAACGAGGCGCGGCCGGCCAGCGTCGGCACCTCGATCTCGCCGCCGAGTGCGGCGGTCGTGAACGGGATCGGCATCTGGCAGTGCAGATCGTCGCCGTCGCGCTCGAACACCGAATGCGGCTTGATGTGGATCTCGACGTACAGATCGCCCGGCGGCCCGCCGTTGATGCCGGGCTCGCCGTTGCCGGCCGAGCGGATTCGCATCCCGTCGTCGATGCCCGCCGGGATCTTCACTTCGAGCGTCTTGGTTTCCTTCACCTTGCCCGACCCGTGGCAGTGCACGCACGGTTCCGGGATGTAGGTGCCGGTGCCGTGGCACTTCGGACAGGTCTGCTGGATGCTGAAGAAGCCCTGCGACATGCGCACCGTGCCCTGCCCGTGACAGGTCGGGCAGGTTTCCGGCTTCGTGCCGGGCTTCGCGCCCGAGCCGTGACAGACTTCGCACGACACCCAGCTCGGCACGCGGATCTGCGTGTCGTAGCCGTGCGCGGCCTGCTCGAGCGTGATTTCCATGCTGTAGCGCAGGTCGGCGCCGCGATACACCTGCGGGCCACCGCGGCCGCCGCGCGCGGCGCCGCCCGCGGCCTGACCGAAGATGTCGCCGAAGATATCGCCGAACGCATCCGCGAAACCGCCGAAACCCTGGCCGCCCGCACCGCCCATGTTCGGATCGACGCCCGCGTGGCCGTACTGGTCGTACGCCGCACGCTTCTGGCCGTCCGACAGCATTTCATAGGCTTCCTTCACTTCCTTGAAATGCTCTTCCGCATCCTTGCTGTCCGGATTGCGGTCAGGGTGATACTTCATCGCAAGCTTGCGATACGCCTTCTTGATTTCGTCGTCGCCCGCGTTCTTCGCGACGCCCAGAACCTCGTAGTAATCCCGTTTCGCCATATCGATTCACTGTGCCTTCGCGCGTCGCACGCGCGGCGGCTCCTTTCGCCCGCAGTAAAGTCTCTCGACTCGTCTGGCGCTGCGCCGTCCGCGGACGGCTCGCGCAGCACCCGCCAAAAAACAAATGTGCCCGGAGGGCCGCGAAGCCCGCCAGGCGTGGAGTCGATCCGGCCATCCGGAAGGGAAAGACAGACCGCTGTTCAGCCGCGCCGCGCGCGTATCGCGCGCGGCGTGCGGTGCCATGGCAACCCGGCTTAGTCCTTCTTCACTTCCTTGAACTCGGCGTCGACGACGTCGTCGGCGGCCTGCTGCGCACCACCCGCGTGGGCCGCGCCTTCCGCTGCACCCGCCGCGCCGGCCGCACCGGCCTGCTGCGCCTGCATGTCGGCGTACATCTTTTCGCCGAGCTTCTGCGAAACCTGACCGAGTTCCTCGACCTTCGCGTCGATCGCCGCCTTGTCGGCCGACGTATCCTTCAGCGCGTCCTCGAGCGACTTCAGCGCCGCTTCGATCTTTTCCTTCTCGCCCGCGTCCAGCTTGTCGCCGTACTCGGTGAGCGCCTTCTTCGTGCTGTGGACCAGCGCGTCGCCCTGGTTGCGCGAATCAGCCAGCTCGCGCAGCTTGTGGTCTTCCGCTGCGTTCGCTTCCGCGTCCTTGATCATCTGGTCGATTTCAGCGTCGGACAGGCCCGAGTTCGCCTTGATCGTGATCTTGTTTTCCTTGCCGGTCGCCTTGTCCTTCGCGCCGACGTGCAGGATGCCGTTCGCGTCGATGTCGAAGGTCACTTCGATCTGCGGCACGCCGCGCGGCGACGGCGGGATGCCTTCGAGGTTGAACTCGCCGAGCAGCTTGTTGCCTGCCGCCATCTCGCGTTCGCCCTGGAACACCTTGATCGTCACGGCCGACTGGTTGTCGTCCGCCGTCGAATACACCTGTGCGTGCTTCGTCGGGATCGTCGTGTTCTTGCTGATCATCTTCGTCATCACGCCGCCGAGCGTCTCGATACCGAGCGACAGCGGGGTCACGTCGAGCAGCAGCACGTCCTTGCGGTCGCCCGACAGCACCTGGCCCTGGATCGCCGCGCCAACCGCGACGGCTTCGTCCGGGTTCACGTCACGGCGCGGATCCTTGCCGAAGAACTCCTTCACCTTCTCCTGCACCTTCGGCATGCGGGTCTGGCCGCCGACCAGGATCACGTCGTCGATGTCCGACACCTTGACGCCGGCGTCCTTGATCGCGATGCGGCACGGTTCGATCGTGCGCTCGACGAGATCCTCGACCAGCGCTTCCAGCTTCGCGCGGGTGATCTTCAGGTTCAAGTGCTTCGGACCCGATGCGTCGGCCGTGATGTACGGCAGGTTGATTTCGGTCTGCTGGCTCGACGACAGCTCGATCTTCGCCTTTTCGGCCGCTTCCTTCAGGCGCTGCAGCGCGAGCACGTCCTTCGACAGGTCGACGCCCTGCTCCTTCTTGAACTCGCCGATGATGTAATCGATGATGCGCTGGTCGAAGTCCTCGCCGCCGAGGAACGTGTCGCCGTTGGTCGACAGCACTTCGAACTGCATTTCGCCGTCGACGTCCGCGATCTCGATGATCGACACGTCGAACGTGCCGCCGCCGAGGTCATACACGGCGATCTTGCGGTCGCCCTTCTCGGCCTTGTCGAGGCCGAATGCGAGCGCGGCCGCGGTCGGCTCGTTGATGATCCGCTTGACTTCGAGGCCCGCGATGCGGCCGGCGTCCTTGGTCGCCTGGCGCTGGCTGTCGTTGAAGTACGCCGGCACCGTGATCACGGCTTCCGTGACCGGCTCGCCGAGGTAGTCTTCGGCCGTCTTCTTCATCTTGCGCAGCACTTCCGCCGAAACCTGCGGCGGCGCGAGCTTCTCGCCGTGCGCTTCGACCCATGCGTCGCCGTTGTCGGCCTTGATGATCGCGTACGGCATCAGGCCGATGTCCTTCTGGACTTCCTTCTCTTCGAAGCGGCGGCCGATCAGGCGCTTCACCGCGAACAGCGTGTTCTTCGGGTTGGTCACGGACTGACGCTTGGCCGGCGCGCCGACGAGCACTTCGTTATCGTCCATGTAGGCGATGATCGACGGCGTCGTGCGCGTGCCTTCCGAGTTCTCGATGACCTTGACCTGGTTGCCTTCCATGATGGCGACGCACGAGTTCGTGGTGCCGAGGTCAATACCGATGATCTTTCCCATTTTCCTAATCTCCAGAAATGCTTGTTTGCTGCGCGAAACCCCGCGTTTTGGGCGGTTTCGCGCGCCTGAATTCAACTCTGTTCCCGAAATGCGTCCGGCCGGCCCGTTTTCAAGACCCGCCCAGCGATGCGGATATTAAATTTTTTCAATCGCCGCCGGTAGCTGGATCGTGCGGGCCGCCGTCGCGCTCGGCCGGCTGCGCGCCAGCCGCCGCGGCGATCTTCGCCCGCGCCGCCGACACCGCCGCCTGGAACTGCGCGAGGCCATGCCAGCCGGTCGCGCGGCCGAGCCGCTTGCCGCGGTGGAAGAAGAACCACGTTGGCACGCCGTGCAGGCCGAAGCGGCGCCCCAGCTCGGGGTGTTCGTACACGTTGCAGTGGAACCACTTCAGGCCCAGCGCGCGGATCGCGTCCGCCTGGGCGAGCATCGCCTTCTTCGCGATCTCGCAATTGAAGCAGTCGACGCCCCAGAAGAACACCACGACGAGCGCATCGCCGGCGCCGGCGACACCGGCGTCGAACGTGTCGGGCGCCAGCGCGTGCATGTCGAACGCGTTGAACGCGGCCGGATCGACGCCGGCGGGAACCATCGCGGCAGCCTTACTTCGGCTGGGCGACCGTGACGAGTGCCGGGCGCAGCACGCGGTCGGCGATCATGTAGCCCTTTTGCAGGACCGTCACGACGGTGTTCGGCTCTTGCTCGGCCGGCACCATCGAAATCGCCTGGTGCTGGTGCGGATCGAACTTCTCGCCGACCGGATTGATCGCGACGACACGGCCCTTCTCGAGCGCGCTCGTCAACTGGCGCAGCGTCAGCTCGACGCCTTCGCGCACCTTCGTGATGTCGCCGGACGTGTCGCCGACGGCGGCCTCGAGGCTGTCCAGCACCGGCAGCAGGTGCTCGGCAAAGCTCTCGATCGCAAACTTGTGCGCCTTCGAGACGTCGTCCTGCGCGCGGCGGCGGACGTTCTCCGTCTCGGCCTTCGCCCGGAGGTAGCTCTCCTGCAGCTCGGCGACCTTGGCTTGAGCCTCCGCGAGCGCCGCGTCGGCTGCTTCGGCGGCGGGAGCAGCGCCTTGCGCCGCCTGCTTCTCGCTGCCGATGTCGTCGGCCGAAGGGGTAGCCGGGTTCTCTTGCGTGTTTTCCATGTCGCTGAAAGTCGATTAGAGGTTGAAGCCAAATCGGCAACCGCCGGACCGTATACCCGGCGGCACCGCACATTCATCGTGCAAATAAGGGCGAAAACTGCGACTTCAAGTGGGTTATTCGCCGGCATTCGCCAATGCCGCGAAACAACCGCGCGGCGCGCCGCCCCATTGCGCGCATTTGCCGCCAAACCGGACGAAACGCCCGGTAACAACGCTTACCTGACTAGTACTAGCCCGGCTCGGGGGGCTGCACTACACTCCAACTCAAGCGTCGGAAAGCGTGTTTACCCCTAGCTGACCGCCGCCTGACATTCACCTTCACCTGGCGCCGCATTCAACCGTCCCATGAGGCGAGTACCGTGAAACTGACCTTTGCCATATCGGTGGTCGCGCTGGTACTGATTGCCGGCACCACCACCATCTGCCTGTCCGGAGCCGTCACCGACCGCACGACCGAATACGGAAGCGCGCGGGCGACGTTCGACCAGATGTTCAGCTTCCACCCGAAAATCTGTCGATGATGCGCCGGTCGCGCTTGGTCGGCCGGCCGTGCAGTTCCGCCGCCGGCTCCCGATACGTGCGGCGCCGTTCCAGTTCGGCGAGCCGCGCGACGCGCCCGGCTTCCGTTTCACCGTAGAGCGTCTGCGCGATACTCGCGGGCCCACGCACGTCGCAAATTCCCAGCACGGCAATGTGCCAGACGACACCGTCGATCGCAATCTCGACCTCGTCGCCGACGCGCACGTCCTTCGCCGGCTTGACCGCCGCGCCGCCGATCTTCACGTGACCCTTGTCGACCGCGTCGGACGCTAGCGAGCGCGTCTTGAAGAAGCGGGCTGCCCACAGCCATTTGTCGATGCGCAGCCTCGCGCCGGGTTCCGTCGAAATCTTGTAATTCATGCCAGCCTCCGCCGTGCCGCCCCATCGCGGCTGACTGTCCGCTCGAACGGCGAACGCAGTGCGCGTGCCGTCATTTCAGTTCACCATTTCAGGCTGCGCGGCCTTCACCGGCCAGCCCTGCAGATTCTCGGCGATGATCTCGCCCACCGCGCCGATCCATGCGGGCGCGCCGTTCAGGCACGGAATCCGGTGGAAGGCCTGGCCGCCGCCCGCGATGAACTCGTCGCGCACCTCCATCCCGATTTCCTCGATCGTCTCAAGGCAATCGGCCGTAAAACCGGGACAGAACACATCGGCTCGCCGCACGCCGGCCGCGCCGAGCTCACGCAGCGTCGGCGCCGTGTACGGCTGCAGCCATTCGGCCTTGCCGAAGCGTGACTGGAACGTCACACGGCATTCGAGCGTCGACAGCCCGAGCGCGGCCATCAGCAGCGCGCCCGTCTGCTGGCACTGGTCGTGATAGGGGTCGCCCAGGTCGAGCGTGCGTTTCGGCACGCCGTGAAAGCTCAGCACGAGCTTGTCGCCGGCGGCGAAGTCGGGCCGGCCGTGCTGCGCCCAATACTGGCGCACCTGCTCGGCGAGCGCGTGGATGTAGGCCGGATGGTCGGCGTACTGCCGCACCGTGCGCACTTCCGGCTGGTTGCGCATCCGCGCGAGCGCGGCGAACGCGGCATCGAATGCCGTCGCGGTGGTGGACGCCGAGTATTGTGGATACATCGGCATCAGCAGCACGCGCTCGACGCCCGCGCGCTTGAACTGTGCGAGCGCCTGCGCAATGTTCGGGCTGCCGTAGCGCATCGCGTAATCGACCGTCACCTGATAGGCATTCGATGCGAGCAGGTGGCGCACGCCCTCGGTCTGGCGCTCGGTGTATACGCGCAGCGGCGAACCCTCGGGCATCCAGACGGCCGCGTATTTCTTCGCGGACGCGCGGCCGCGCAGCGGCAGGATCAGCGTGCGCAGCAGTACCTGCCAGACGACCTGCGGGATTTCGACGACGCGGGGGTCCGACAGGAATTCGGCCAGATAGCGCCGCACCGCGCGCGGCGTCGGGGCGTCGGGCGTGCCGAGATTGATCAGCAGCACACCGATGCGATGGGCGGCCGCGACGCTCGAAGGCGGCTCAAGATCGAAACGCATGGGCAGGAACGTGCTCGGGGCACGCAGTCGGACGGCCCTCAATTATAGCGGGCCGCCCCGCTCGGGTCGGCTGGCCGTTCGGCCGAATGGCGGCGCGCGCGGCGCCGCGGCACGATGGCGGGACGGTGTCGGTCAGGTTATTGCTGGCTCAGCGTGAGCGACAGCAGGCGCGCGGTGATGTCGACGATCGGGATCACGCGGTTGTAAGCCATGCGGGTCGGGCCGATCACGCCGAGCGTGCCGACGATCTGGCCGTTCACCTCGTAGGGTGCGGTGACGACGCTCATCTCCTCGATCGGCACGAGCGTCGATTCACCGCCGATGAAGATCTGCACGCCCTGGGCGTGGCTCGACACGTCGAGCAGTTGCAGGAGGCCCGTCTTTTGGTCGAACACGTCGAACAGCTTGCGCAGCCGCGCCATGTCGGACGACAGATCCGCCACTTCGAGCAGGTTGCGCTCGCCGGAAATGAGCACGGTGTCCTCGGTATCGGGCACCTCGGTGCTGGCCGTCACGGCCGCATGCATCAGCGTGGTCATGTCGCCGCGCAACTGGTCGATCTCGTCGCGCAGGCGGCGGCGCACTTCGTCGAACGACAGCCCGGCGAAATGCGCGTTGATGTAGTTGGACGCCTCGGTCAGCTGCGACGGCGAATAGTCGCGCGGCGTCGCGAGCATGCGGTTCTGCACGTCGCCCTCGGGCGTGACGATGATCAGCAGGATCCGCTTGTCCGACAGGCGCATGAACTCGATCTGCTTGAACACGTGGCTGCGGCGCGGCGTCAGCACGACGCCCGCGAACTGCGACAGGTTCGACAGCACGCTCGCCGCGGCCGCCACGACCCGCTGCTGGGGTTCGCCGGCCTGCAGCGTGTGCTGCACCTGCCGCGCGACGGCCTCGGCGTCGATCGGCGCCTCGACCGTCAGCATCGTGTCGACGAACAGGCGATAGCCGCGCGGCGTCGGCACGCGGCCGGCCGACGTGTGGGGGCTCGACACGAGGCCGAGCTCCTCCAGGTCGGACATCACGTTGCGGATCGTTGCCGGGCTCAGCTCGAGCCCGGAGTAACGGGACAACGTGCGCGATCCAACCGGCTGACCGTCGGCGATATACCGTTCGATCAGGGTTTTCAGGAGGGTTCGTGCGCGAGGATCTAGCATGGTGGAAAATTTTAGCGCAACCGCGCCAGCACGGCGAGTGCCCGCGCCCACAGTCGCTCGGGCCGACCGATCCGGCCCCGTCTGCGCACAGCCGGTTCTTTTCGTCAACGAGCTATGGTGTAATGCCGGCATGAAAACCGGTAATCAGTTCAACACTGTCGCGCTCGTGGGCCGGAGCAACACGCCCGGCATCGCCGAGCCGCTCACCACGCTGGCCGGCTGCATCGCGAAGCTCGGCTTCGAGGTCGTGTTCGAAGTCGACACCGCTCGCGAGATCGGCATCTCCGGCTATCCGGCGCTCACCCCGGCCGAAATCGGGGCGCGCGCGGACGTGGCGGTCGTGCTCGGCGGCGACGGCACGATGCTCGGCATCGGCCGCCAGCTCGCGCCGTACAAGACACCGCTGATCGGGATCAACCACGGGCGGCTCGGCTTCATCACCGACATCGCGGCCGCCGACATGCAGGCGCGCGTCCCGGTGATCCTGTCGGGCAAGTTCGAGCGCGAGGAGCGCTCGCTGCTCGAGGCCCGGATCGTGCGCGACGGCGAACCGATCTACCACGCGCTCGCGTTCAACGACGTCGTCGTGAACCGCAGCGGCTTTTCCGGGATGGTCGAGCTGCGCGCGTCGGTCGACGGCCGGTTCATGTACAACCAGCGTTCGGACGGCCTGATCGTCGCCACGCCGACCGGCTCGACCGCGTACGCGCTGTCGTCGGCCGGCCCGATCCTGCACCCGCAACTCCAGGGCATCGTGCTCGTGCCGATCGCGCCGCATGCGCTGTCGAACCGGCCGATCGTGCTGCCCGACGATTCGAAGATCGCGATCCAGATCGTCGGCGGTCGCGACGTCAACGTGAACTTCGACATGCAGTCGTTCACCGCGCTCGAACTGAACGACACGATCGAGGTGCGCCGCTCGAAGCACACGGTGCCGTTCCTGCACCCGGTCGGCTACAGCTACTACGCGACGCTGCGCAAGAAGCTGCACTGGAACGAACACGCATCGAACGAAGACGACACGGCGTCCTGACGCACCACAGCCCGACACCATGCTCCGCCACCTCTCGATTCGCGACTTCGTCATCGTCGCCGCGCTCGATCTCGAATTCGACAGCGGCTTTACCGTCTTTTCCGGCGAAACCGGCGCCGGCAAATCGATCCTGATCGACGCCCTTGCCCTCGCGCTCGGCGAACGCGCCGACGCGAGCGTCGTGCGCGCCGGCTGCGGCCGCGCCGACATCACCGCCGAATTCACGCCGCACGACCGCGTCGCGCGCTGGCTCGACGAGCACGCGTTCGATGCCGAGGACACCGTGATGCTGCGCCGCGTGATCGACGCGAACGGCCGCTCGCGCGCGTTCATCAACGGCACCAGCGCGACGCTCGCGCAGCTGCGCGAGCTCGGCGAGATGCTGGTCGACATCCACGGCCAGCACGCGCACCAGTTGCTGATGCGGCCCGACGCGCAGCGCGAGCTGTTCGACACGCACGCGGGGCTCGTCGCCGATGCCGCGAACGTCGCCCGCGCGTGGCGCGTATGGCGCGACGCGACGCAGGCGATCGACGCCGCGAAGGCGCACGAGCGCGAACTACAGCTCGAGCGCGAAAAGCTCGCGTGGCAGCTCGCCGAGCTCGACAAGCTCGCACCGCAACCTGGCGAATGGGACGAAGTCGGCAGCGAGCACAAGCGGCTGTCGCACTCGGCGAACCTGATCGCCGGCGTGCAGGGCGCGCTCAACGCGCTGTCGGAGGCCGACGACGCGATGCTCCCGCAGCTCGGCGCGATCGTGTCGAAGCTGCGCAACCTGGCCGACTACGACACGGCGCTCGGCGATGCGCTCGCGTCGCTCGAACCGGCCGAGATCCAGCTGCAGGAAGCCGTCTATTCGCTGTCGCACTACGCGCAGCGCCTCGATCTCGACCCGGCCCGGCTCGCGCAGGTCGAAGCGCGCCTCGACGCGCTGCACACGACCGCCCGCAAGTTCCGGCTGCCGCCCGGCACACTGCACGAGGAACATGCGGCACGCCGCGCGCAGCTCGCCGCGCTCGACGCGGCCGCCGATCTCGGCGCGCTCGAAGCCGCGCAGGCGAAGGCATGGGAAACCTATCTCGCCGACGCGAAACACCTGTCGAAGGCGCGCACGCAGGCGGCGAAGGCGCTCGGCACGGCCGTCACGGCCGGCATGCAGGAACTGTCGATGGCGGGCGGCAGCTTCGAAGTCGCGCTCGTGCCGCTCGCCGACGGCGGCCCGCACGGGCTCGAGCAGGTCGAATTCCGGGTCGCCGGGCACCCCGGCGTGCCGCTGCGCCCGCTCGCGAAAGTCGCGTCGGGCGGCGAACTCGCGCGGATCAGCCTCGCGCTCGCGGTGATCGCGAGCGCGGCAAGCCCGACACCGACGCTGATTTTTGACGAAGTCGACACGGGAATCGGCGGCGGCGTCGCCGAAGTGGTCGGCCGCCTGCTGCACCAGCTCGGGCGCGACCGCCAGGTGCTGTGCGTGACGCACCTGCCGCAGGTGGCCGCGCGCGGCGACCATCACTACCAGGTCGCGAAAGGCGCCGACGACCGCGGCGGCACCGTCTCGTCGGTCATCCCGCTCGACAAGACGAGCCGGGTAGAGGAAGTCGCACGGATGCTCGGCGGGCTCGAGATCACCGCGACGACGCGCAAGCACGCGAAGGAAATGCTGGCGGCCTGACGCGGGCACCCGTTGGCCGAATGCAAAAAGACCGGCGCATGCCGGTCTTTTTTTGGCGGGCGAACGCTCGATCACGCCCGCCCAGTGCCGCGGGCCGCGGATTCGAACGTCCGACTCAAACGCCCGTTTCGACGGCCCCGAACACGCGCGTCCAAAGCGCCGTCACGGCCGCCCGCTCGTCGGCCACCAGGGCCGGATCGACCCGGGCCTTCTCCATTCCATCGAGCCGCAGCTTGTGCTGCAGCTTCCGGTACTTGCGGTACGCCGCGCCGACACGCTCGGCCTCGTCCTCGCTCATCAGCCCGAAGCGCGCGACCTCGCGCAGCAGCGCGATATTGCCGGTGTTGCGGATCAGCTCGGCATCGCTCGACGCATGCAGCAGCACCCAGTACTGGACGATGAACTCGATGTCGACCATCCCGCCGCGATCGTGCTTCAGGTCGAACAGCTCGGTCTGGTTCGGATGGCCCGCGAACACCTTGCCGCGCATGTCGACGATTTCCTTCGCCAGCACGTCCCCGTCGCGCGGCGTCGTCAGCACCTGCTGGCGGATCGCCTCGAAATCCATGCCGATCTGCGTGTCGCCCGCGCTGTAGCGCGCGCGCGTGAGCGCCTGGTGCTCCCACACCCACGCGGTGTTCGCCGCATCGCCCTCGCGCAGCTGGTAGCGGCGGAACGCGTCGAGATCGGTCACGAGCAGCCCGGCCTCGCCGTTCGGCCGCAGCCGCAGGTCGATGTCGAACAGCGCGCCCGCGCCGGTCGCCGTCGTAAGCCAGGTGATCAGCCGGCGCGTAAACGTCGTGTAGACATCCGCCGAGCGCTCGTCGGGATCGTCGTACAGGAAGATCAGGTCGAGATCCGATGCGTAGCCGAGCTCCTTGCCGCCGAGCTTGCCGTACGCGATCACCGCGAACTTCGGCACGTCGCGGTGGCGCTTCGCGAGCTGCGACCAGACCACTTCGATCGTCACGTCGAGCACCGCGTCGGCAAGCTCGGACAGGCGATCGCTCACGTGCTCGACCGACAGCTGGCCCGCCAGGTCGATCAGCAGGATGCGGAACACCTCCGCGTGCTGCGCATGCCGCAACAGGTCCATCTGCTGCTCGGGGCCGTCGGCCGCCGCGAGACGCGCACGCAGCGCATCCTTGAACGCGGGCCAGTCGAACGGGCTCGCGATCGCTTCGTCGTCGAGCAGTTCGTCGAGCAGCTGCGGATGGCGGATCAGGTAGCCGCCGCCCCAGCGCGTCGCGCCGAGCACGGACAGCACGCGGTCGAGCGCGGCCGGGTACTCGGTCAGGAGCGCGAGATAGACGCCGCGCCGGCTGACCGTCTCGAGCAGGTCGAACAGCCGCACGACCGTTTCGTCGCGGCGCGCGGCGTCGATCCGCGGCGCGGCCTCGAGCGCGCGCTGCGCGACGCTGTCGAAGCGCTGCCGGCTCTTTTCCGGCAGTCCCGCGTAGCGCGACGACTGCCAGATCGCGCGCAGCCGCGCGAGCACGGCCGCCGGATTGGCGAAGGCCAGGCCGTCGAGGCGCGCGAGCAGCGCGTGGTCTTCGCCGTCGTCGGCGAGCGCGCCGCTCCAGATCCATGCTGCCGCCGTGTCCTCGCCCGCCGCACACGGGCCGCCGCTCACCTTGTCCGCGAAAATCTGGTCGAACTGCGCCTCGACGAAGGTGCGGTAGCCATCGAGCACCGTCATCAGCGCCGCGTAGTCCGCAAAGCCGAGCGAGGCGGCCAGCGCCGCGCGCTCGTCCGGGTCGACCGGCATCGCATGCGTCTGCGCGTCGTTGCGGTACTGCAGCCGGTGCTCGAGCGTGCGCAGGAAGTTGTATGCGTCGGTCAGCCGCTCGCGCACGTCCTCGCCGATCAGCCCGCGCGCCTGCGCATGGCGCAGCACCGCGAGCGTCGGCCGCACGCGGAACCCCGCGTCCTGGCCGCCGCGGATCAGCTGGAACACCTGCGCACTGAACTCGATCTCGCGGATCCCGCCGCGCCCGAGCTTGATGTCGTCGGCCTTGTCGGGCCGCATCGACGCGCGGCGCGCGGCTTCGTGGCGAATCTGCTGGTGCAGCGAACGGATCGCGCCGATCACGCCGAAGTCGAGATAGCGGCGGTAGACGAACGGCTTGACGATCGATTCGAGTTGCGACTCGAGCCGCCGCGCCGCATCGCTGTCGCCTTCCGACACGAGCCGCCCCTTGATCCACGCGTAGCGCTCCCATTCGCGCCCCTGCACGTAGAAATATTCCTCGAGCATCCCGAGGCTGCAGACGAGCGGCCCCGAATCGCCGTTCGGGCGCAGCCGCATGTCGACGCGAAACACGTAGCCGTCGGCCGTGACCTCGGACAGCACGCCGATCAGGCGCCGGCCGAGCCGCGTGAAATATTCCTGGGTGGACAGCGGCGAGCGCGTGCCGCCGGCCGTCTCGCCGTCGTCCTCGTAGACGAAGATCAGGTCGATGTCCGACGACACGTTCAGCTCGCGGCCGCCGAGCTTGCCCATCCCGACGACGCCGAGCACGACGCGCTGGCCGTCGGCGCCGCGCGGCTCGCCGTACATCGTCTCGAGCTCGGCAGACAGCAGCGCGAGCGAGCGCTGCACGGCCACTTCGGCGAGATCGGTCATCGCGCCCGTCACCTCGGCGACGTCCGCGAGGCCGCGCAGGTCGCGCTCCGCGACCGCGCCGAACACTTCGACACGCAACTGCCGCAGCGCGCGCTTCAGTTGCTCGTCGCTCGGCGCGGCCGTGCCGGCCGGCGGCGCGAGCAGCTCGCTCAGGCGCGCGTCGAGCTTCATGTCGAGCACGGTGTCGTCGGGCATCGTGTGCACGACGCGCGTGCCCGGCACGTCCCACGCATCCGTGTACTCCTCGCGCGGATCGCAGACCGTCACCTGGTAGTCGAGCC